>JAPOOQ010000568.1 GCA_026713345.1 Gemmatimonadota bacterium
AGGCGGAACCGTGCGCCGGCCGCCGGTGTGCTCCTTCTCATCTCGCTACTAGCCGCCGCATGCACTGACGAGGGCTCCGATACCGCCATTGCCGACCTGCTTATCGACCCGTTCCACCCGGAGTGGATCCGCCCCTCGCCACCGGTTTGGCGCGCGCGCTTCGAAACGAGCAAGGGCGACTTCATCGTGGAGGCGGTTCGGGAGCGCGCGCCCATCGGCGTGGACCGGTTCTACAATCTCGTGCGGCTGGGCTACTACGACGACACCAGGTTCCACCGGGTGAGCGAAGGGTACATCGTGCAGTTCGGGTTGCACGGGGACCCCCTCGTGAACGCCGCGTGGCTGCACCGGCAGTTACCTGACGACCCCGCGCACGGCAGCAACGTCCGGGGAGCGCTGGCCTTCGCCATGTCCCCGGAGCCGAATACCCGCAACACCCAGATCTACATCAACCTCGGCGACAACACCCGCAACGACGTGGAACCCTTCGCGGTCTTCGGGCGGGTGGTTGATGGAATGGACGTACTGGACCGGATCCATTCAGGGTACGGCGAGCAGTCCGGCAGCGGCGTGCGACAGGGCCGCCAGGGTCCGATCATCGAGGGCGGAAACGCCTACCTGGACCAGAACTTCCCGCTGCTCGACCGGCTCATCCGCGCGACCCTGGTCGAGGACCGGCCGCCGGAGTAGGCCTCCGCGCCGGAGTGCACCGTCACCCAGGGCACTTCGGTCGCCAGTTGCCGTCTCCCATGAAGCGCTCGATGATGGTCGACAGCAGCGGATCGTATTCCTTCAGCTCGGCCCTCGTGTCCACGTGGTTGTGAATGCCGGCCTGCGGTTGCTGGTTGGCGTCGAACCATGACTGAACCCCCTCCGCCCAGTACTCGACGGGGTTCGAGCCGGCGTAGGTGTCGCGCCACAGCCCCAGGGCCAGCACGGTCGCGTGCAGGTTCCGGAGCTCCGAGTGGATCCGGGGCTCGACCAGGTCGATCCCGATGAGGTGGATGGAGTGCGCGAATTCGTGGACCAGGATGTTCTCTCCCCGGTAGCGGTCGGCGACAAGGCAGAGCAGGTTTTCCTCGCCGGCCGTCGTGATCGGGACTTGCGGCGTACCGCCGAGACCGCGGGCGCGCTCGTCCCAGTCGAAATCCGGATCGTTGGCGAGATGAGCGTGCTCGGGAATGTCCGTCGTCACCTCGTCGCGGGACATGATTCCGACGTAGGCCCCGCGCGTCCGCATCGCCGCGAACACGTCCGGGCGGTGGGCCAGCATCTCCTCGACGATCTCCCTGGCGACGAGGAGCGCCCGGTCCTGCGCCTTCTCCGAGCTGATCACCGGGATTCCGCCCGCATCCACGTACTTCCGGTAGAACGGGTGGTAGCCCAGGGATTCCACGGTAGGCCGGTCACACAGCGGCGTCCGGCATTCGGGGCCCATCGGCACGACGACATCCCCGCCTTCGCCGCACGCAAAGAGCATGAAAAGTCCACAGAATGTCAGTAAAATATTACAAACTGTCATGTTTACTTTACATTATCCACCAGGCGTCGCCGGACACTCGACCGGCCGAATCCGCTTCCCGTGGTAAATGTCCATGGGGATGTGGTGCGTGTTGAACACCCGGCCGATGAGTTCGAAGAGCACGGGGTCGTAGGCCCCGAACTCCTCTGGCGACTCCACCTTCACGTCCCCTGCGAAGCACTCCCCGTAGTTGGAGAAGAACCACCACTGGACGCCTTCGGCCCAGTACTCGTTCGCGTTCGTGGTCGCGTAGTGCCGGCGTCCGTCCGGGTGACGGTATTTGTCCGCGGCCATCGCGGCATCGTACGCGTCGTTGATCTCCTGCGCCATGTCCGTATCGACATCGCGAATGGCCCGGTGGATGGCGTGCGCGAACTCGTGCACGAAGATGTGCTCGCCATAGTACCGTGTCCCGGGGTAGCCGAGGATGTTCTCCTCCGCCCCTGTCGTCGGGTTGCCGCCCAGGCCGCGGGAGCGGTTGGCGTGGTAGTCCCGGTCCGCCTGCATGATCGGCTCGTCGCGAGGGGCTCCCGGGCGCTTCATGTTGCCGTATTCGGGGATGTCCATCGTCATCTCGACCTCGGCAATGACGCCCGTGCGCCAGTTCCGCTCGATCATCGACGCGCGCAGGTCCGAGCGCGCCACCAGCATCGTGTTGATGATGTCGCGCACCACCAGCAGCGCGATGTCGGGGACCTTTGTGGACGCGAGCACGGGGATGCCTCCCGCGTCCACGTACTTCTGGTAGAAGGGATCGGCCCCGAGCGACTCCGGGACCGGCCCGACCGTGGCGCCGACGTAGTCGTGGATGATGGCGACCGGCTGTCCCGTCTCGGCCACCTGTCTCGCGCGCTCCGCCCGGTTCCGCTCCGCCGCGGCCCGGGCCTCCGCTTCCGTGCGTTGCCGTCGCTCCTGCGCTATCGCCGTCTCCGTCAGGGCGCCGGCCATCACGGCGGCCGCCGTGCAGGCCAGCAATCCACGGGTTGCAGGATTCCATCTGTTCATGGTCGCACCCTCCTTCCAGCATGTTCCGTCGGCGGCTTGCGGCTTCGCCACAGCCGTTCAGCGTCATTACAATACGTCCCGGCCACCCACCCCGCACCGGCCAAAGACGAGTTCCCATGCCCACTCCACGCGATCTGCTCCCTTTCCCGCTGCTGCTCGCGGCCACCCTGGCAGGTTGCGGCCCGGACGGGACAGGCCAGGCCGACGGCCAAGCGGGCGCGCGTACCGGAGGCGCCGGTTCCGGGCCGCTCTTCACCCTCATGCCATCCTTACAGACTGGCGTCACATTCGCCAACCGCCTGCCGGAAACGGCGGCGAGGAACGGGCTGGCCTACCAGTACTACTACAACGGCGCCGGGGTGGCCGCGGGGGACCTGAACGGCGACGACCTCCCCGACCTCTACTTCACGGCCAACATCGGTCCCAACCGGCTCTATCTCAACCGGGGAGGGCTGCGCTTCGAAGACGTCACTGACGTTGCGGGAGTCGCGGGCCCGTCGGATGGATGGGCCACCGGCGTCACCCTCGCGGACATCAACGCCGATGGCCGGCTCGACATCCACGTCAGCCAGTCGGGACCGTTCGGGGAGGACGACCTCCGGCGCAACGTCCTCTACATCAACCAGGGAGCGCAGGACGGCGTTCCCGTCTTCACCGAGGAGGCAGCCGCCTACGGCCTCGACGACCCGGCGTATTCGACGCAGGCGGCGTTCTTCGACAGCGACGGCGACGGCGACCTCGACATGTCCCTCATGAACCACGGGATTCCGGCCTACCGTACGCTCCTCGAGCTCGGGGCGGGCCGCTCCCCTCTCGAGGTCGACAAGCTGTACAGGAATGACGGCGGGCACTTCACGGATGTGTCGTCCGAGGCCGGACTCATCGACACCAATCTCGGCTTCGGCCTCGGCCTCAGCGTGGGAGACCTCAACAACGACGGCATCCCCGACATCCACGTCGCCAATGACTATTCCGGTCCGGACTACCTGTACCTCGGCCAGGCGGACGGCACATTCCGCAACGAGATCGAGAGGTCGATGGGACACACGCCGCTCTCTTCGATGGGCTCGGACATTGCCGACATCGACGGCGACGGATGGCTGGACCTGGCGGTGGTCGAGATGGAGTTGCCGACGCACTACGGCCGCAAGACACGGGAGATGGGGACTGAGCAGGAGCGCTTCGCCCTGATCGCCCGCGAAGGGCTGCACTTCCAGTACATGGCCAACGCGCTGCAGTGGAACCGCGGCACGCCGGACGGCACGGTGCCGGTGTTCTCCGAGGTCGCACACCTCGCCGGTGTCGCGCGCACCGACTGGAGCTGGACGGCGCTGTTCGCTGATCTGGACAACGATGCGCGCCAGGACCTGTTCGTGACCAACGGAATGGCCGGCGTGAGCATCAACCCGGACTTCGACGCCTACATGACCCGCCGGCTGGCCGAGGTGGAGGCGGCGACAGGGGGAACCACAGCGGCGGTCATCCTCGAGCTCATCGAGAACATGCCCCGCCGACGGACGCCCAACTACGCCTTCCGGAACACCTGGGACCTGGACTTCTCCGACCGGACGGCCGATTGGGGACTGGACCAGCCGGCGTACTCCACCGGAGCGGCGTACGCCGACCTGGACCGGGACGGGGATCTCGACCTGGTTGTTAGCAACGTGCTGGAAGAGGCGTTCGTCTACCGCAACAACGCCCGTGAGACCAACGGGGCACACTACGTCGCAATTCGCCTGCGGGGTCCGTCGCCGAATCCGTTCGGGATCGGCGCCCGCGCGTGGCTGGCGGCTGGCGGGACGCGGCAGATGCAGGAAATGCAGCTGACCCGGGGATACCAGTCGTCGGTCGAGCCCGTACTGCACTTCGGACTCGGAGAGAGCCCTTCCGTGGACACCATCGTGGTCCGCTGGCCGGACGGGTCCACCGAGTTGCGCACGACCGTCGTCGCGGACACGATCGTGACCTTCGATCATGCAGACGCGCTGCCCCCGGCGCCGGATGCTCAGGCGCACGCACTCCCGGGACCCGGCCCCCCGCCCGTCTTCGGACACGCGCGCGACGCGTTACGCCCGGTACCGCGCCACATGGCCAGCCTGGCCGTCCTGGACGCGCCGCTGGAGCCCTATCCGTCCCGTCGGGAACAGGTCGCGCTGGCGGTAGGCGATCTCGACGGAGACGGGCTCGACGACTTCGTCTTCGGCGGTAGTGGCAACGCGCCCACGACTGTGTACCTCCAGCGCGAGGACGGCACCTTCACCGCGGGCGCCCGGTTCCCCGCCGACGCCGCCATGTCCGAGACGACCGCCGCCGCGATCCTGGACGCCAATGGCGACGGCCGGAACGACATCTGGACGGTCTCCAGCCACCCCGCGGCGCTGAACCGTACCGAGCACCGGCACCGGCTCTTCATCAACACCGGGGACGCCAACTTCGGCGAGTCGCCGGACCTCTCCCTGCAACAGGCCGGGGAGCGA
>JAPOOQ010000569.1 GCA_026713345.1 Gemmatimonadota bacterium
GCCGCAGGTGTTCCTTTACGAGCGTGACGCGGCGGACGACGGTGTCTTTCCCGCCGGTGCGCAGCGCCTCATACGCGCGCATGGTCCCCGCGATCCCGCGGTACTCGCCGAGCTCCCGGGTCCGGTCCGTGCACGTCACGATGTCGAACCCTTCGAGCCGCAGGCGCCTGAGCTCCTCGTCGCACAGCTCGATCGGCCAGTCGGGGCTCTCCGGGTCCTCACCGTTCGCGATGTAGACGGCCCACTCGTCGGGCAGCCACACCGTGCGGGTGCTGGTGTACGGCGCTCTCGCTACCGGTTGCTGGTCGGTGGTCATGCCGAGGCCGTCGCGGTCTGTTTCCTGATCCATTCACGCATCCCCTCGAGGTCAGCCCCGGGTCTGCCCCAAGCGTGCGAACTCGCGTGGGGACGCCGCCGGGAGCCATGGGTCAAGCAGCCGGCCGTCGGAGCGGTCGTCGCGCGGGAGTTTGGCTCGACCGCGTTGGCTCAGAAACGCTCGACGGCGGCGTCGGGAGAGTTGACCGCGATCCAGGGCAGAGCCGGTAGGCGACGTGCATGACGAGCACGACGTCGCTGGGGGAGGCGTTCGACCGGGCGGCCTGGACGCGGAGTAAGCGGCCGAGGGCCGGCGGGTCCGGTGGGGCGCACGACCAGTTCCGGTGCGGGAAGCGATCAGGAGTGTCGCGGCCCCTCCGGGAAGGCAGATTCGCGATCACCGCCTTGTGCCACGCGCTCCGTCGGTTGTTCCGGCGTCGCTGGGGCCGAGAGCCAGTGGCACAGGCGCGCGTAGGGGATAGGCAGTGTGGATCCGAGGGGAGCTGCCACCGGGGACCCACTGGTTCGGTCCGGCGTCCGACGAAGTTCGAGCCCTTTCCCTCTCAATTGCCGTAGTTGCTTCAGGCGAACCAACTAAATGAAGAGTCTGTAGTCATAGGATGTTGCACCGAAGCGTTGGAGTAAGGCACCGATCTTCGCGATTTCACCCGAAGATCCCAAAGTGGATGGCAGTTTAGTATAGAGGTCAAATGTGTTCCAGTTCATCTTGGATAAGCCGAGAATCTCGGCAGAAAGCTGTTGAAGGGGCGTCTGCCCTGCATGGCGCCTGATGACAAGAGGTGCCGGAATGCGTCTCTTTCCCTGAAAATAAGTGAGGCGAGGATCTAGCGCTGCCGTCGCGCCGTGAACCCAGAGAAGGGCGCTGTAATCATCGAGCCTCATGGCGGTGCCGCGTCGCACCGGGTAATTGTCCTCGTCAGGTACGCCATTCGGTCTGTGAACCGAAGCTACATACCGAAGCGCGTGATCAATCTGGATTTCAAGCATGTCAAGGTGTTCGACACCGCTCAGGCCATCGCGCAATCCCTCGCGCTCCGCTTTAACAAAAGGCGTGCGTTTGTGTAGGACGACGCGGTTGGGCAGCGTCTTACGAGCGTCGAAGAACAACTGTCGGATGGTATCCCCCACGCGCCGAGCATCATCCTCCGACATAAAGGGGTTGCCTCTGCGAATAATGGGATTCTCGATCTTGCTGAGTCGATACTGAAGACCTTCGCCGCGCGCGTTGTAAATGTGGCTACATCCGAGGACAACATGGTCGCCGCGGCGCGCGCTGGCGTCGATGCTGAAACCGAGACCGACAAAAGCTGTATCATCAGCCAGGCTCTCCAATAGCCACGGCGTACGCATTCCCTTCACATACAACGCAAGCGATAGCCACCACCAGACGCGGCATTGATAGGCGTCCGAGAGCGTATCTTGATTCAGAAACTGAGTCGCAATGCCCCGCTGGACGCAGAACGCCTTTACAAAATTATGGAGATCGAAACTCTCAGATTCTGTGTTGTAACCACGAAACGGCTGCCAGCGGTCAGGAATGTAGATCAGCACGACATCGGGCACGCGCGACGCGTGAAGTGTTTCGATGCTCCGATTGATAAGGCGTGCTGCGTCAAGTGCCCCGGGGTTTGGTTGGCGCGTAGAAGGCTCTGGGCAATTGATCCAGTCGACGGAGCCCGGCGTGGGCAATTCCACCGGTAGGCCATAAGCTGTCTGAAATCCTGGATAGTCCAGCAGATAATCCCGTTCTTTCGAGCTGGGGGCGAGCTTGCGATGTATAGATTGGAGATAGGCATGAAGGGACCGCGCTTCGGGTGACGGACACACAACCCCGATGCGCAAGGACGACGAGAGTCCACGAGAGGTGAGTGGATAGTCATAGGGCCGGTGAGTTAGCATTCCGCGGATCGGATGTGCATCTTTCGCAGAAGCAGTCCCCTCTCTGTTGGAGAACAACAATGACGGTTCAACAAGCTGCATGCCGCGGTGTTGTATGAGAGGTTGCATCTTTTGCGGTACGCTAACAGCGCGCGTGCGAGACGGCAGGCCAATCGTAGCGAATACTGGTGAGCGTCGCACCCGAAACTGGAACGTGGATCCAGAATTGCCGGGGAACGAAAAAACAGCTGTTTGTCCCTGGGGGAATAGAGTCGCGCGCCAAGCATTGACGGCCTTGTTGAATGGCTTGTTGTGTTGATAGCCGAGAATCTCAAGCTTAATCGCGTTCGCGACTTCTAGTGGAGGTTCCACCTGGGTCTGATCGAACACTTTCAGAGACGGCATAATGATGAGATATTGAAACCCACCAATGTTGCGCAGGAAAATCACAGCCGCCTCGTGGACAGAATAGGTTTCGGTGCCACGGCGAACCGTCCGAAAAACACCAGGTCGCCACAGGGAACGGGTGCCATCGGTAGGTACTCCGGCAGCCTCGGCCAGTGAACGCACCAAAGCCTGCCGCATCAGGGAGACGACGGCGGCATCTTCATAGCGGAGGTCTTCCGGGGCGACAGGCGTGCGTTCGATGGAGCCCTTTATATTGTCGCCGAATGCGGCGCGAATACCTTCGATTGTCCCGAGCGCAAGTACATGGCGGAAAGGCACGGCTACCAAAGGCCGGCCGTCAGTGGCTTCGCGTAGTGAGGCCCAGACACGTTCCTTGGGCCAGACCTTGAGATCGAATTGAAGCACCTCGGTCGGGCATTCGATTCGGAAAGCATTGCTCTTGATCAGTGTGGCACTAGCGAACTTCGGGACCTGGAACGGCTTGCGGTACAGCGGGTCAGCCGGCGCGAGTGCGGCGATGCAGCGACGGGCGGCGTCACGCCGTTCACCGTCGGTACAATGCAGCGCAAGGCGCGTCATAAGGTCATCGAAGCCAAGTGTCGGCACATAGTGAGCTTGATGGCCGTGCGTTCGGGCGTGCTGGATCAGAGCAATTACGTGGGCCGGGGGGCTGTCGTCGGTAAATCCGCACCAGAATAGTGGGGTGGGTCCGGCACGGCCGTATGCTTCGTGAAGGGCATCCATGACAGAACGATCTCGACCACTGTAGCCCACAACTACCAGTGGAGCGGTTCGCGTCTCTTCGGTCAGCGCCTTACAGAGCGCTGTCTCCTGAGTCCGAAGTTCTTCAGGGGTGTTCTTGAGTGCGTCGTAACGATAATCGCCGTGGAGGGAGACACAAAGAAGCTGGCCCGGCGCTGCCGGACGTGTCACGCGCTGTTGGCTGTCGAGACCGACCTCAAGCGGGATCAGGCTGAACGGGGCGGCCGCGCGAGCGACAAGACCGTCGAAATTAGTGGACCAGACGGATTGGATAAGGTTTGCCTCCGCGAGATGGCAAAGCAGTTGATAGCCCACATGTGGCCGAGCGTTGCGGACGATGTTCTGGAAATAGCCGCGCCGATCTTCGGGGATCGGAAAGCATTGCTGGATGAAGAAAGCGTACTCGTCCGGTGAGCCATCAGGGGGAAAGTGTCCCTGTGCGTCAAGCCATTGTTGGATCCGACGGCGGATTCCGGGCAGGGAAATTTCCGCGAACTGATCTTCAAGGCCGGGGTTGTTGGTGAGAAAAATGCTGCGCTTCCACTCCCAAATGCACGTCTGGGCCGATGGGATGCCAGAGCTGATCGAGGCGCCAGCACCGAGGAAGACGGACAGTGGTGCGGTTCGCCGGATTCCGATGGAACGTACAAAGGCATCTAGCGACAGCAAGAGGTCGCCGTCGGCGTGGCGTTGTAGCGGCGGAGTGGAGACGTGAGTCATGGGGAGTTCCCCGAAAGGTGATTGATTTCATGGGGCGGTACCGTTGGGACGGAGACGGCTAGACGCGTCGGTTGGGGTGGTGATGTGGAACAGATGAGACAATTTGGTGACGGCGCGACTTGACGAATTGTGGAGGCAAGGCCTAGTGCCCTGTCCCTGAAGGTCATGAAGTCCAGACATGGCGGACGCGCCGGGTGAAATCGGTTCTGAGACGGGCCGGGATTCTTGGGTGAACGATGGTGACAGGATACGGCGGTGCCGAAAAAATTCGCGATGCTGGTGGTTGAGGGCGGGCGCGTCAGCCGGCGTCGCGGTGAAGCGGCAGTGTACGGGGAATCGACAGTTGGGGGTAGTACACGCGTCTTAGTGGCTGGGGCCGAGGTATGCGACCGGGTCGTTTTCATGACGTTCACCGTGGTTGCGGACAGGCTTAGCTCAATCCTTGGGAACTCGGCCGGCTGGGGTGGTCCGGCAGGGCGCTACGTACAGCCGGTGTGCCGAAGGCAATGCACATGCGCGGGAGAAGTAGGCGGGTGCAATCACTGCTTGCTTCCGCCGGAGCCTGCTCTAGAGAGCGCGTCTGGGGCGCGATTCCCTGAGAGGGTGGATCCCGGCAGCAACGGGAGCTCAACTCGGCAGATCGCGGTTCGTCGTTTGGACGACCCCCTTTCGGGTCAGTCAGCCAGAGGCCTCGTGTCACCTCGTTCGCGGAAA
Organism: Gemmatimonadota bacterium; assembly: GCA_026713345.1. Taxonomy (GTDB): domain Bacteria; phylum Gemmatimonadota; class Gemmatimonadetes; order Longimicrobiales; family Gaopeijiaceae; genus Bin94. The sequence continues at coordinate 4,819 of JAPOOQ010000569.1, forward strand.
CGCGGTTCTCGGACAGCGCAATGCGTACCAGGGTAGCAGATGCGGAGGGGGGCCGGGCGGCTTGGCGGCGGGGGCGAGCGGCAACGATTGGAGGTGGAAGCCAAAGAGGGGGCGGATGTTCAGGGAATGTGGTTGGCGATGCGGAACTTGAGCTCCTCTGTTCGCCGAGGGGACGTGATCGGGGTGCCGGTCAGCGGTGTTGTCGTCGCTGGGCGGGGAGCGGTTTCTGGCAGGTCGGCTCAGAAGCGCTCGACGCCGACGTGAGGAGGGCTCACGGCGATCCAGGGGCTGAGCCGGTCGGCGACGTGCATGACGAGCATGATGTTGCTGAGGGAGGCGTTCGACCGGGCGGCCTGGACGCGGAGGAACCGGTCGAGGGGCCGGCCGCCGTCGTCGGCGGGTCCGGTGAGGGTCACGATCAGTCCGGTGCGGAGCGCGGTCAGGGGTCTTGCGCAGCTTCCCGCCCGCCGCCCCGCCATCACCGCCTCCCCCCCCGGGCCACCCCGGGCCGCGC
>JAPOOQ010000570.1 GCA_026713345.1 Gemmatimonadota bacterium
GAATGATCCTGGCGGAAGATGCGGTCCGGATCGTCCGGATCCTGGGCCATCCCGTGCACGCAGTGCCCGATCTCCTTGAACTCCTCGTCCTCGTGAGCCCAGTAGACGCCCCGGTTCTTCGCAGTCCAGGTGGCGCCCCCGTCGTCGGTGCGGAAGACGCCCACCGCCGAGATCCCGCACCACACACGGTCGGGGTTGGTGTGGTCGAAAAGGACCGCGTGGCAGCACAGCCCACCCGCCCCCGGCATCCACCCACTGCGCGTCTCGTGATCGTTCAGCCCTCCCACCGGCTCCCAGCCCCGCCCACCATCGCCGCTCGTGAACAGCCCCGCATCCTGCACGCCCGCGTACACCGTCCCCCGGTTCTCGCGCAGCGTCCACACCTGCCGCAGCCGCCGATCGTCGCCGTCGGGGTAGGCCGGCCCCTCCGCCACCTGCTCCCACTCCTCACCGTCCTCCGACAGGAAGATCCCCGGCCCGTAGATGTCGCTCGCGACCGCCGCCATCCACCCGCCACCGGCCAGCCGCAGCCCCGCCGTCACCTTCCACCCCTTGAAAAACGGGCCCTCGACCGCCCACTCCCGCCGATCGTCGCTCGTCACCCAGAACCCGCCCTTCGCCGTGCCCACCAGCAACCGCACACCCATGTCTATCGCTGTCTCCTGTTACTTTTCACCCTGAAAAACGCCGCCGTACAATCTCGCACCCGGACCCGCGGGCGCAATGCGCGATAGCGAACCGATCACCGACTCCCGGCCAGCCGCACCGGACCCCCGGCCCGTCGTCCTCTTTGACGGCCACTGCAACTTCTGCAACGGCACCGTCCGCTGGACCGCCGAGCGCGACCCCTTCGCCCGGCTTCGATTCGCGCCCCTTCGCTCCGCTGCCGCCCGCCGCACGCTCGCCCGCGCCGACCCTCCCCTCGATTTCGACGCGCTCCCCGACGCGATCCTTCTCGTCGACCAGGCCGGCGTCCACACGGCCTCGACCGCCGTGCTGCGCCTCATGCGCCACCTGCGCTTCCCCTATCCGGCCATCGCCGCCATCGCCCGCATCGTCCCCCGCCCCCTCCGCGACGCCGCCTACCGGGGATTCGCGCGCAGGCGCTACCGCTGGTTCGGCCGGACCGACGAGTGCCCATTGCCGCCGCCGGGGATCGCGGTGCGGTTTCTGGAGGAGGATGAGGGCTGAGCGGCGGGCACCTCAAACCTCTCCCGCCAACCCACCCCCCCACAACCGCCGCACAAACGTCGCCGCCGGCAGCACCTCAATCCCATCCTCCGTCCGCCGCGCCCTGGGCTCAAGACACACAATCGCACGCCGCCCCACATCGTGCTCCGTTGCCAGACTGCGCAGCCCTTTCAGGTGATGTCTGCCGATCACCGCGCTCGCCTTCGCCTCCACCGCGAGTGTCATGTCGCCCAGCACGAAGTCGACCTCGACACCGCTTGGCAGGCGCCAGTGCGTGAGGGCGCCATCGAAGTCCGTGTAGGCCACAAAGGCCGCCAGCTCGTGATGCACCCAATTCTCGA
>JAPOOQ010000571.1 GCA_026713345.1 Gemmatimonadota bacterium
CCTCCGCCGACCAGGTCACCTTCACGGCGCCCTTCAGGCTGGCCGCCGTGGGGCACTTGGCGACGTGGGTATTCAGCGCGCGGTCGACCTTATCCCGCGGCGCGCCCTCGGGCAGCCTGATCGTGTAGTGAACGTGGACCCGGGTCAGGGTCACGATCCGGTCCACCACCTCGTTGGTGCCTTCCGCCGTGACGCTGATCGCGTCATTCGCCATCGGGATCCCGCGCACCTCCAGTGCGCCGTTGAGGGTCCCGAGTAGTCAGCCGGCGGCGGCGGCGACGATATAGTCGACTGGCAGCGGCCGGTCCGGCTCGGTGTCGAGGCGGAAGTGGGACTTGATCGGGCCGTGGACGCCGAAGTCGATTTCGGTTCCGTCTTCCAGGGTGGCGCGTCGGTGGATGCCGTCCACCTTGGCCACGCTGGCGCGGGCGGTGTAGAAGGGGTCGCTCATCGGGTGCTGCCTCGTTGCTGGTTGGGGGGATTGCGGTTGCTGAAAGCTAATCCGCCCCGCCCCCACCCCGCACGATGCGCGCGTACCGGCCCGGGTCGGTCGCGCCCTCCGTATTGAACACGAGCACGCGCGAGCGCTCATCAAGCCCGATCTCCCGGCGGCGCTCCCCATCCCGCGCGACCTCGATCAGGCCCAGCAACCCCGCCACCCCCGACTCCCCCCCTTCGAACGGCTCCCCGAGCTCGCCCCGTGCGGCTTCCCTCATCAGCCCGGGAACGCCTTCGTCCGCCACCGTCATGAATGCGTGCGCCCCCGCCCCCACCACCTCCCACGCCAGCGGCGAGATCTCGCGGCAGCTCACCCCCGCCATGATCGTGTGAAGGCTGCCCCGGCTCGCGGCGGGCCTCCCGGCGCGCGCGCTGCGCAGCAGGCCGTCGGCCTCATCCGGCTCGACGATCACCGCCACCGGCCGATCCGGCCCCAGCCGCGCCCACAGGTGCCCGATCACCGCCGCCGCCAGCCCCCCCACCCCACCCTGAATGAACACGTGAGTCGGCAAGAGCCCGGCGCCCCCGGCCTTGCGGTGCGCCCGGTCGTTTGCTTCGCCCACCAGGCCACCCTGTAAAGTTTGCTTTACGAAATGTCGTGTTTGCTTTACTACTTCCTCCACCATGACCGTATATCCCACCATCACGCGGCGCGGGATCTCCATGTATCCCTCATAGGAGGTATCCGAGATCACCGTCCAGCCGCGCTCGCGGGCATCCCGGTCAGCCTGCGCCACCGCGTCGTCGTACTCGCCGTCCACCCGCACCACCCGCGCCCCCAACGACCGGATCGCCTCGGCCCGCGCCTCGGTCACGTGGGCCGGCAGGTAGACCACGGCGTCGCATCCGAACATCCGCGCGCCCCACGCCACCGCCCGCCCATGATTGCCATCGGACGCGCAGGTGACGGTGATCCCGGCGGTGTCGCCCACCACCCCCCGCACCCCATACGCCCCGCCCAGCGCCTTGAAGCTCCCGAGCCCGAAGCGCCCGCTCTCGTCCTTCACCCGGACCGCCCCCACCCCGAGCCTCCGCGCCAGGCGGTGCGCGGACCGGAGCGGCGTCGCCCGGTATCCCGGCCACGAAGCGATCTCCGCTCGCGCGGCCCGGTGCTCACCAATCCCGACGACCCGGCCGAGGCGGGCCGGATAGGGACCGGCGGCCACGACATCCCTGTTCAGTGTCCAGAGCATTGCTGACGACGTTCGTTGGTTCCCGGGTGCTGCTTGGTCCGGACGACCGCCCGGCAGGCGGCCTCCGCGATGCAGGATAAATCCGGCGAACTCTATTACCTTCCTTGGGCCATGTTTGCAAGTTACAAGTCCAGGCTTCCGCTCGGCCCGCGCATGCCGGAGCAGGGCGAGCATCTTCCCGGACGGCAGGAGCCGCTCGTGGTGCCGCAGTTCCACCATGTGAACGGTAACCGGATCCAGCCCCCCTTTCCCGACGGCTTCCAGCGAGCCTGCTTCGCCATGGGCTGCTTCTGGGGGGCGGAGCGGCTGTTCTGGGAGCTTCCAGGCGTCTATTCGACGGCGGTCGGCTATCAGGGAGGGGGCACCCCCAACCCGACGTACCAGGAGGTCTGCTCCGGCCGCACGGGGCACACGGAGGTGGTGCTGGTCGTCTTCGATCCGGACGCGGTCGCGTACGCGACGCTGCTCGCGGGGTTCTGGGAGGGGCACGACCCCACTCAGGGGATGCGGCAGGGAGCCGACATAGGGACCCAGTACCGTTCAGCGATCTACACCATCGGCGATCATCAGCGGCGGCTCACCGAAGCGTCGCGCAAGCGCTACCAGAAGGAGCTCGACGACGCCGGCTACCGGCAGATCACGACGGAGATCGCCGAGGCGCCCCCGTTCTACTACGCCGAAGAGTACCACCAGCAGTACCTCGCAAAGAACCCGGGTGGGTATTGCGGGCTGGGCGGGACCGGAGTGTCCTGCCCGAGCGGGATTCCGGAGCACGCCGAGTAGGCGCCCGTGGCGAGCCCGATCAGTCGCGCGAAGAACGGCCCGGCGTGGCGCGGCCAGCTCTACCACATCCTCTTCGAGACGGACACCAGGGGCGGCAGGGCGTTCGACGTCGTCCTCATGGTGGCGATCCTCGCCAGCGTCCTGGTGGTCATGCTCGATTCCGTGGACACGATTACCGCGGACTACCACAACTTTCTCTACGTGGCCGAGCTGGTCCTGACGATCCTCTTTACCCTGGAGTACGCGGGCCGGCTGGCGTCCGTCGAGTCGAAGCGCCGCTACGCGCTGAGCTTCTTCGGCATCATCGACCTCATGGCCATCATCCCCACCTACCTGAGCCTCCTGCTGCCGGGCACCCACTTCCTCGCCAGCATCCGCGTGCTGCGCGTGCTGCGCGTGTTCCGTGTGCTGAAGCTCGTACGGTATCTGGGTGAAGCCCGTACGCTCGCGCGGGCGATGGCGGCCAGCCGCTTCCGGATCATCGTCTTCCTGATCACGGTGCTGACGCTGGTCGTGATCCTCGGATCGTTCATGTACCTGATCGAGTCCTCCAGGCCTGGAAGCAGCTTCACCTCGATCCCGGCATCG
>JAPOOQ010000572.1 GCA_026713345.1 Gemmatimonadota bacterium
GGGGAGGAGGAGCACGATCCACGGGCGGAGCTGGTCCGGAGGCTGCTGGAGTACGAGCAGGTCCGCGAGATCGCCGGGCGTCTGCGCGCGGCGGAGAACGACCGCGGCCGGCGCTACGGCAAGGGGTATGCGGAGCCGCGGATACGGACGCGCGCGGCCGAGGTACCGCTGACCGTGATCTGGGACCAGGTGTTCCAGGCCGCGCTCTCGGTCGAGGTGCCGGCGGAGCGCGACAGGGAGCACCGCGTCTTCGCCCGCAGGGTCGCCATGCGCGAGAAGACGGATCTCATCGCCGCGGCCGTGGGCCGGGTGGGGCGGATCGAGTTTGCGAGCCTGGTGGCGCCGTGGGCGGAGCGCATACACGGGGTGATGACCCTGCTGGCGGGACTCGAGCTCGGGCGCAGGCGGGCGGTGACGCTCCGGCAGAGGAAGCCGTTCTCGGCGCTGTGGATCTACGGCCCGCGCGAGGAGGCGTCCGAATGAACGATCTGCGCATCGTGGAGGCGATCCTGTTCGCGAGCGAGGGCCCGCTTTCGCCGGGTGACATCGCGCGGGCGGACGAGGCCCTGGATGAAGACAGGGTAGAGGCTGCGCTGGCGGCTCTCCGTGAGGAATACGACCGCGCCGGGCGGGCGTTCGAGCTGCGCGAGGTGGCCGATGGGGTGCAGCTCATGACGCGCCCGGAGTTTGCGCCGTACCTGGAGCGGTTCGACACCGTGCCGAGATCGACACGGCTCTCGGGCCCGGCGCTCGAGGCGCTGGCGATCGTGGCCTACCGGCAGCCGCTGAGCCGACTGGAGGTGGAGTACATCCGCGGGGTCAACTCGACGGGGGTGCTCCGCACGCTCCTGGACCGCGAACTCATCGTGGGGGTCGGGCGGGGGGAGGGGGTCGGACGTCCGGTCCTCTACGGCACGACGACCCGGTTCATGGAACACTTCGGGCTGGCGTCCCTGGATGACCTGCCGCGACCGGAGGAACTGCCGGTCGTTCTGCGGGAGCCGGCGCCGCTGGAGGAGGCCGAAGCGCCGGAAGATGGAGAGCCCGTTGCCTCCGGGCAGGGTACAGCCGAAGTGGAAGCCGACGCCGAAGCGACGCCCGAGTCGCAGGCCGGGGCCGCCGGGGATGCTCCCTCCGATCCGGAGGCGGCCCTGGCCGCGGTGCTGGCTCACGCGTCCGGCCGGCCGGAGGCCTCCGATGAAGCGGGGTAGTCGCACGGGAGGGGCTGGTCGTCCGAGGAGGCGAAGGCGCGCCGGATCCGTGGGCCCCGCTCCGAGGTCGGTCCGATTGCAGAAGTACATCTCGCAGGCGGGAGTCGCGTCGCGCCGCCAGGCCGAGGGGTTGATGCGCGCGGGCAGGGTCGTGGTCAACGGAAAGCCCGCCACGGAGATGGGGGTCAAGGTCATTCCGGGCCGTGACACCGTGTTGCTCGACGGCCGGATCGTCGAACCGGCCCGGAGGCGCTGGATCGTCTTTCACAAGCCGTCCGGAGTCCTGTGTACCCGCGCCGACCCGCACGGAGGCCAAACGGTCTACGATCTGCTTCCCTCGTGGGCGGCAGGGCTGCGCTACGTCGGGCGTCTGGACCGGGACACCTCGGGGCTGCTGCTCCTGACCAACGAGGGCGACACGGCGGCGGCACTCGCTCACCCGAGCGGGCAGGTGGAGAGGGAATACCTTGCCAGGGTCGCCGGCCCGGTCACCGCCCGGGATCTTCGAGCCCTGAGGCGCGGCGTCGAACTCGAAGACGGGATCGCGCGCCCCAGGCGTGTGCGCAAGCTTCCACCGGACGACGAACGCTGGGGCATCGTCGTGGTTCTGACGGAGGGGCGAAAGCGCGAGGTGCGCCGGCTCCTGAAGGCGGTGGGGCACCCGGTGCTGGCATTGGCACGCACGCGGTTCGGGCCCTTCCGACTGGGTGGGCTCGCGCCCGGTGGCTGGCGGCCCGCACATTCCGGGGAACTTGAGCAAGCTCGATCCATCACTACCGGTGGCAGACGAAACCGGCGCGGAAGCGCAAGAAGGGGGGCGCATGCCTGACTCGACGCTGAGAGTCGTGGAGCATCCGCTGATCGAACACAAACTCTCCCTGCTGCGCGACGCCCGCACGGAGCCCCGCCACTTCCGGGAGCTGGTACACGAGATAACCATGCTCATGACCTTCCGGGCGACGGAATCCCTGGAAGGGGAGGAAGTCGCCTTCGAGACGCCACTCGAGGCCATGCGCGCGCGCCGCATACGCGAA
>JAPOOQ010000573.1 GCA_026713345.1 Gemmatimonadota bacterium
CCCGTTCATCTTCGAGGAGGCTGTGACGATCGGGGCGGCTGCCATTGCCGATGTGGAAGTCAGCTTCCGGATCGCGGACCGGATCCGGCTGGGACTGGGTGCCAACAACCTCCTGGACAAGCTTCCCACCCGCCTGCCGGATGGGCATGTGGCGCAGCTGTGGTCCATGGACTACCCGTCGGAATCACCGTACGGGATCGCCGGCCGCGTCCTGTACCTCCGCCTGGACGTGGCCGGGAGCTGAGGGACTGACAGCCACCGGCCGTACACCCGCGGCGACGTGGAGTGCCGCGGGCGTACGGCCGAAAGAACGCCGGCCGCGGGCTAGGAGGGCCCGTGTACGTGCGCGTGGACCGGCGTGGTTACGAAGTCCGCGTGACCGCTCCCCACCTCGCCGTGCATGAGCCTGAAGGTGACGTCGGTCTCGCCCTCGGCCATGCCGTGCAGGTGCCCGCCGAACTCGCCCGGGGTGTCCTGCTCGAACTCGGCGATGGATTCGTCCTCGACCTCGACCTCCAGATAGAGGCCCTCTTCCAGTGGAATCGGGTCGCCATCGTGGTCGACGAACCGTACGCCGATGTGGGCCGTCTCCTCACCCACGTCGACCTCCATCTCTCCGGTCCAGCTCTGGGTGTCTCCGTCGTAGGACGCAATCACCTGCCCACTCATCACGAGCTCGACTCCCTCGGGCTCGGCATGCTCCTCCTCTTCGGGCTCGGTCGAATCACTGCACCCCGTGAGGGCCAACGCCGAAATCACCGCCAACCCGACCAGCCCTTTTCCGATAATCCTTGTATTCATGTCTATTCTCCCAACTCGTTATTGATTGATTGTCGATTGTGCAGTTCCGGGCCACCGGCGTCCTAGAAGACGACCCGATAGCTCAGACTGAGACCCCTCCCGGCCTCCGGCATGATTTCCTTCACCCGCGAGAGGTGGTTCCGATACTCCCTGTTTGTAACGTTGTCCAGACTCACGGTGATCACGTTCAGTCGTCCGCCCACCGTGAGGCGCGCCCCGGCCGACGCATTGAAGACCGTGTACCCGTCTGTCGGTGACTCGAAGGGGCCGACGCGATCCTGCTGTGTGGCCAACTCGGTGTCCCACCCCACGAACCACGCCGGGCGCTCGTACTCCAGGCCCAAGCGGCCCTGCAGCGGCGGGATCAATGGAATGGGCCGATCCGTCTCGGTGAGTGTCCCCTTCACGGACGAAGCCACCGCCTGCAGCGCCAGCCCACGGCCGAGATCCCAGCTCAGACTGCCTTCGAATCCCGCCAGCAGCGCATCGTTGCTCTGGAACTGGTAGATGGGAAGAAGGATCCGGCTGAGCCGCCCCGTCTCCTCACCGTAGATGTATCCCTGAATCCGGTTGTAGAACCCCGTGACTTCCGCCCTGAAACGCGGCGACTCGAAGCGTGCGAAGACATCCACGCCCGTACCCTGCTCCGTCTCGAGCGAAGGATTGCCGATCTCGAAGGTGTACGCCGCCAGGTGCGGCCCCTCCGAGAACAATTCGGTGACATCCGGGGTTCGGAAGGCGCGGGCCAGACTTGCGCCGATAGTCATGCCCGAACCGACGTTGTAGAGCAGCCCAAGGGAGGCCGACGCCGCGTGGAAGCTGCGGTCGCGGACGTTGCCGATATCGGAGTCCGGGTCCTTGCGGGCCGGACTGATGAAAACCCAGTCGTAGCGCAGTCCCGCTTCCATGCGTACCGCGCCCAGGTCGACCTCCTCGAAGATGTAGCCCGCTACCGTGCTGCGCTGCGAATCCGGCGTGTGGGTCGGCGCAACGCCGGAACCGCCGTATCCGAAGCCGTCCCAGGCTACGCGAGCGCCGATCGCGCCGCCCGAAAACGGGCCCCAGGCGTGATGCCGGGCCAGCATGTCGCCGCTCAGCGTCTGCAGTCTGAACAGGGTGCCGATGATGTTCGCCGACTCCAGTTCCTTGTGGCGGTACCATGTGTAGGCACCGTCGAACCGGAGCGAACGGAACGCGTCGTTGGGTCGGTCGACCACCGCCTGCACCTTGGAGGCGGCGCGTTCCATCTCGATCCGCACGCCTTCGGCATGACCGCCCACGAAGCCGCCGGGGATCCCGTAGTGGTTGCGGTAACCCCGCGCGGAGGCTCCGACGTGTCCCCAGTCCGCGACCCAGGAGCCCCCTGCGCCCACGCTCAGTGTCTCGCCATTGGTGTTGGTGAGTTGGCCAGCCGGTGTGCGCAGGTCGCCCGCCGTACGTCCCGTAACTTCCAGCCGCAGGGGGATGCGCTCCGATGCGGCCAACGCGACCGAACCACCACCCGCCACGGAGCCACTCACGCTCTGGACCTGCAGCGATGCGGCACCGGTCGGGTGGTGTGGTACCGCGGATGGTATCTCGTCGCGGATGACGTTGATGACCCCTCCCAGGGCGTTGCTACCGTACAGAAGTGACGCGGGACCGCGAACGACCTCGATCCGCCGTGCCGCCAACGGATCGACCGCCGTGGCATGATCGGCCCCTGCGCTGGAGACATCGCCCACCCGGCTCCCGTCCTCGAGCATGAGGACGCGGTCGCCGCTCAAGCCCCGGATCACGGGGCGCGAGGTAGCCGGACCCATGCTGGTCTCCGCCAGCCCCGGTATCGAGGCCAGCGTCCGGGCGACGGTTCCCGTCATGCGGCGCTGCAGCTCCTCGCCGGCCATCACGCTGACCGGCCGGAGAGCCTCGGCGGCCCCGCGCTCCGAGAGCATCGCGGTGACCACCAACTCTTCCAGCGAAATGGGCGATGTCTCGAGTAGGATCTCCACAAACTCCCCCTCCTCCCCGACCGTGACCTCGATGGTCCGGCTGCGGTACCCCAGCCGCTGAACCCGCAGCGTGTAGCTCCCCGGCGCTATGCCGGTCAGATGAAACGTGCCGTCGCCGTGCGTTACCGCCGACGTGGCGATGCCGACCACCGACACGGACGCACCCGCGAGGGGCGCTTCCGTCTCGGCCGCGCGCACCACGCCCTCGATCTCGCCGCTGTGTTCCACAACCTGAGCGAACACGGCGTTCGGAAGCGTGGCTGCCGCAGCCATCAGGATCAGCGTGATCCCGATGGCCGGGCTCGATCTCTTGGTCGGGTCTCTGGACATGCGTACAGCCGCAGGTTGGGGCGCGGGCACCGGATCGGCATTGGGGCGACGTGGGGCGCCCGGAGCAGGAGGGGTCCCGGGAAAACGGTCCCCGGGAGCCCCGGGAGGGGTGGCAGCCCACGTGGCCGGACCTGGCCGCATTCGTCGCGGACGGGTCACCGCCACGGGCTGCTAGGGAACCGGCGGACCCCGGGGGATGACGGAGCCGGACATTATGGGCGTACTCCTGGAGTGGCCCTCCTCACGGCTCCGGTGGGGGTGGCGAACCGGCGGCGCATGCGGGCTCGCTACACTGATGTTGTGGGAAATGTCCGCCAGGGAAAGCGACCGCACCAACTGGCAGAAGAGATGCCCATGATGGGACGCACAGTCCGCGTGATCCGGCCGCTCGATGTGGACCGGCGTGACAGCGCGCTCGGCGTCCAGAATCGCGTCGGCGGGTCCAAGCGCGGCAGCCACCCCGACGTGGAGCAGACAGATGCACATGGCGCCGACGCGGCGCAGGTTCCATGTGTCCGATCGCCGAATGAACAAGTGGCGCCACCAGCCCGGGGTAAAGATCGAGTGAATCTGCCAAGTCAAGTGAAGGCGGGGATCCCGGGTTCGTCAAGACCGCCACGCCATGGGCCCAGAGGGACTTGAACCCCCGACCGTCGGATTATGAGTCCGCTGCTCTGACCGCCTGAGCTATGGGCCCGACTAACGGTAACGGAAGCAGGAGCGGCGGATCAACAGCGGGTCGGAACTCGGCTGCCGG
>JAPOOQ010000574.1 GCA_026713345.1 Gemmatimonadota bacterium
CCGATCGCGCTACTCCGGCCTCTCACACACGGTCCGCGGAGTCCCCTGCTCATGCTCTACCGGGTCCCTCGGCAGAAACTCGGCCCGAATCCCGCCCCAACGGCCCTCAGCGGTGACTGTGTGAGAAATCCGGGCTAGACGGCGTAATCCGTGGGCAGTGCCCGCCATACTCTCCCCTCCCCATCCGTTGCCAGCGGTGAGAAGAAGAAGCTGCGCATCCTGTCGTCCGTGGGTACGACGGCGATCGTCTCGACCAGGTTCCATTCAAATCGATGACTTCGGTGATTTCGGCGGGCCCCGACTCTTCGGTGCGCCCCCAGCTCGCCAACACGTATTCCGCACCGGAAGCCAGCGGCATCAGGTTGGTCCCCAATCTCCCACCGATGTCCGTCGAACTCTCGAACTCCCAGGTGGCCGACATACGCGTAATTCGCCGCTTTAGCGGGTCCAGCACCAGCACGCCGCCGCCGGGCAGCGGCCGCAGCACGCCGGAGCCGGGTTCCTGGAAGATTGATCACGAGTTCGCCACATGGGCCGAGCAAGAACGCCAAGGCGGTCGTACCGACATACGGGGAAGGGCGCGACTCTGTCTCTTCGTATTCAGGACAATATGTAATGTTAACATGACAGTGTGTAAAGTAGACGCTACAAGTAGACTCGCTGTGGGGTCGGCTCGGGTCCACCTCCAATGATGAGGCGCTGATTGGACGAGCCCATCTTCCGCCGGAAGCTGCCCGAGCCATCTTGACACCCGTAAACCGTCACGTAACACTATACGGTGAAGATCCGAAACGTTTCCCACAGGGGCCTGCGCCGTCTGTTTCTGAGAGACGATCCCCGAGGGGTTGCGCCAGCCACCGTCGACAAGCTGCGGAAGATGCTGGCCTTCCTGCAGGACATGGAGGATCCAAGCGAACTACGGGCGCTGGGTATCTGGCGGGCACATTGCCTGGCTGGGGATCGCAAGGACTTCTGGAGCCTCCACGTGACACGGAACTGGCGGCTGACATTCTACGTCGCCAGGAACGAGATCGTGGACCTGAGACTTGAGGACTACCATTAGCCGGAGCCCCCAATGCGCATGCTTAACCCTCCCCACCCCGGTGAATTTGTGAAGACCGAAGTGATCGAACCTCACGGCCTGACTGTAGTTGCCGCGGCGAAAGTGCTCGGAGTGTCCCGGCCCGCTCTCTCCACGTTTCTCAATGGACGGTCGGACCTGTCCGGCATGATGGCGCTGCGAATCGAGAAGGCGTTTGGGGTGAAGATGGACACGCTGATGCGCATGCAGTCGTCCTATGACATTGCCCGCACGCGGGCGCGGGAAGGTGAGCTCGATGTCGAACCATATCGCCCAGCGAAACGAGACCCGGACCTCGCGAGTCAGCGAGCAAAGGAGATAATCTCGTGACCCGATACTGCTATGGCCCAACTGGCCGGCAGCGTGATCGCTAGCGGGACGTCAACCCGATCGCCTCAGGCTTGTGCGGGTAATCCTCCCGTCTGCCGGTATCGCCCAGGTCGGCCCGTTTGCGCGAGTCCCTACCCGGGAATCATGATGCAGAGCCAGTCCAAACTCAACGAGGGGCGCCAAGGTGTATCTGCTTTCCTGGAACGTCGACCAGCTCGGCGCGTCAAAGCGAATCAAAGCGGTCGCAAGCGCGATTGCCTCAACCGCGCCGGACATCGTCACTCTGCAGGAGGTCCGTTCGATGAACGCAGGCGATGTTGCCGAGGCACTCAAAGAGCGGGGGCTCGCACACGTCTGGCACAGTCACTGCCCACAGCCTTGCAGCGACCGCGAGGTCGTGAAGGGCTACCATTGCGTGATCGCAAGCCGCTGGCCCCTGACCGTTCCGCCGGGAGGCGACGCCTGGCGTTGCTCGGCACCGTTTCCGGAGGTGCTCGGCCGGGTCACGGTCAATGCACCCGAAGGGGAGGTCGATGTCTTCACGGCCCACATCCCGCACGGCAGCGGGCACGGCTGGAAGAAGATCGAAACCTTCGAAACGCTGGCCTTGGCCCTCCGCAGCGCGGGTGATTACGCGCGCGTCCTCACCGGCGACTTCAATGAACCGGAGCGGTTTCTGCGCTCTGGCCAGTTCCTGACATTCGCGGAAACCGGGATCACCGACGATGGCGCGATGGCACCGCCGCGCGGAAAGCGCAGTGGCCGACCTCGTGCCGACTGGTCCGCTGGTGTCCGGTCGGTCCTCGCGGACACGTCACGGCACGGCCTGCGCGATGCGTTCCGTGACCGTCACGGGTTCGATGTGGAGGCTCCCGTCACGCACCGGGTGAGCAAGGGCGATGGGCCGCGCTGCTTCGATCACACCTTCGTGTCGAGGCACTTCGATGTGGTCGGCAGCGGATACCGTCACGAATGGCGACGTCCGGGGTTGAGCGACCATTCGGCCATGTGGACGAAGCTTCGCCTGCGGACGGCGGTGCCGCGGCTGGATCCGTGGGGGTAGCTGAGCAACGAGACATGTTCGCACTGGGACCGAACCCACCGGAGCCTTCGTCAGGGGGTGCCGGTACCGGCTTCGAACCGACATGCACCGATGGAGGAATCAGATCGGCAAGCGGCGTGTATCGAACGTTATCGGCCTGTCGCCCCGGGCCTTTCTTGCCTGCTCACGGGCCTCTCGGGCGATCTGGATCCGCTGCCGCCATTCCGGGTCGATTCCGGAATGCGGTGGGGTAATCGGGCGGGAATCCAGTTGGGATTCCTGGTCCGGTTTCCTAGCCTGATCGTCGGTCATTGGGTGTCTCCTGTCCTCCACAGCAAGATGCCAATATGTCTGGGGGTGTCAAGCCACGGTACGGTTCCCGGTCGGGAACATTCCCATGTGGTGCGCGGGAGTTGTGAGTCACATCCCCTGGAATCAGCCCAACCTTAAGTGGTGCCCCGGGGCGATTCCATAGCAGAATCGGCCCAGCGCCCCCCCTGCTCACCGCCGGCTCCCCCGCGCCCCACCCCCCCCCACCACCCCCACGCACGACGCCCCCACCCCCCACCCCACCCCCGCCCGACCCCCCCCAAC
>JAPOOQ010000575.1 GCA_026713345.1 Gemmatimonadota bacterium
CACGCGCTGCACGACTTCGGTTTCGGGCGAGGGGACGGAGGCCGTGGGCCGGGTGGCAGGCTGCTGCGGCAGCGACCAGACGGCGGTCTCCCCCCGCGGCATCGGCAACACATCGTCCCGGCCCGCCAGGACCAGGAGCAGGCCCACGGCCAGGAATGGAACACCGAGTGATTTCATGCGCAGCCAACTCTTGCGAGGAGTGCTTCCCCGGCGGCCTATGGCGCAAGCGGACACCCTGCCCACCCGGTGCCTGGCCACGGTCGGAGCGGCCGGGCGTCTCGCCGCAGGCTGTTACAGAGTAGCCACGCACGCGGGTGCCGTGCAAGAGCATGAGGTGCGCGGGCGGCGCGGGCGGGCCTATCGCCGAAGCAGGGACCGGTAGAGGGGGCTCTGAATCGTGAGGAAGACGGATTCGCCCGGACTCACCGACACCCGGTTGGTCAAGAATCGGTCGCCCGCGAGGATGTCGATGCGGATCTGGAGATCGTCCACGTTCGACCACGGGATGGTGAAGGTCTGCCTGCCGTTTCCCGTGACCACCCCGAGCCGGCGTTCCGCGCGGGCAACGGCCCGCAGCGTGGCGTCGTTGAAGTTGTGGTTTTCGACCTCGATCGTGATGACCCTCTCCTCGACCCCTTCTTCGAATGGGTTCGGGGCCGTCCGCAGGCTGGCACATCCGGTCACAGCCACGGTAGCGGCCAGCAACATTGCAAGCCGCCCGGACCGCCGGACGCGGTGCTGCAGACGTGCGGCCCGTCCACCGCTGGCTCCCCCACCCGTCATGTCTGCCTCCCTTGGTCCGGGGAGTCGCCCCCAACCTGGCTCGCGGGCCGGCGCCCCCTCCGCAATGAGGGCGCGGGCCCGCTCCACGTTCGAATCAGCTCACCAGCCGCCCGCCCTCGATCGGCTTGATCCCCTCTCGGATCAGCAGATCGTTGAGCTGGCCAAGATCCCGCTGAATGACGATCTGCATCTGCGAAAGCTGCTCCTCCAACAACGCCGACAGCCGCTCGAACACGGTATACGACTGGTCCGTCGGCCGGCTTTCCGCACCCTCGACCACCCCCAGGAGCGCGGCCAGCTTGTTGTTGAGCTTGATGGGGTAGTTGAGCGGATCCTGGTTGCTCTGGTTCCTGACCTGGTAGATCTCGGCCTCGACGACGCTCAGGTTCTCGTCCACGACGTCCGCCTGGGTGACGATCTCCTCGTTGTCGGTCTCCTCGAGGCGCTCGTCGATCTGCCCCTTGATGTCGCGCACCTTGATCACCGCCTCGTTCGCCTCCGTCACGCGGTCGCGGATCCGGATCGCCAGATCGAAGCGCTCCTGCAGGTCGGCCACCGTCACGCCGTCGAGATTCGGGTTGATCCGGACCTCGAAGTCCTGCGTTTGCGGCGCTCCGCCGTCAACGGTCATGCGCACGGTGTATGTTCCCGGGACCGCAACCGGGCCCGTCGGCCCGGCGGCCCACATGATCCGTCCCTCGAAGTCGGTCCAGGCCGGGTAGCGAAGATCCCAGTTGAAGGTATGGGACCCCTGCGCGACCGACGGCCCCCGCCCCCCACCACCCCGCCCCCCGCGCGGCCCCGCCTCGTCCCCCTCCGCCCCTCGAGCTGCCCCTTCATAGGTGCGAATCACCTCGCCCCAGCGGTCGAGCACCTCGATCGTGACGCTCTCCACGTCCTCCGCCAGGTAGTACTGGAAACGGGCCCCGTTGTCGATCCCGCGTACCGGATCGGCCGGGTCGAAGAGCCACGATCCCGCGGCGGCGACCTGCTCGTCCAGCTGGCGTAGCGGCCCGATGCCTTCCAGCACCCAGAACGAGCGGCCGTGCGTCGCGATCACCAGGTCTTTCTCCTCCACCACCAGGTCCGAAACCTGGACCACCGGCAGGTTCAGCGAGAGCGGCTGCCACCGCCCCCCATCGTCGAAGGAGACGTAGACGGTGCGCTCCGACGCCGCGTAGAGCAGCCCCGGGCGCCGGGGATCCTCGCGCGTCGCGCGTATGAAGTCGTCACCCGGAAGCCCGCCCACGATCTTCTCCCACGACTGCCCGTAGTCGCCGGTCTTCCAGATGTAGGGACTGCGGTCGTCGTCGACGAGGTAGCGGATCCCCGAGACGTACGCCTTGCCGGGGGTCGTCGGCGAGGCCTCGATGGTGTTGATGCGCACATGGTCGGGCGCGTCGGGAGGGGTCACCGGCGTCCAGTTCATTCCCCCGTCGCGCGTGATGTGGACGAGCCCGTCGTCCGACCCGGCCCAGATCACCTCCGGGTCGAAGTACGAGGGCGCGATCGCGAAGACGGTGGCGTAGGTCTCCACCCCCGTCTGGTCCCTCGTGATCGGCCCGCCCGAGGGTCCCATCGTCATGGGGTCGGCGCGGGTGAGGTCCGGG
>JAPOOQ010000576.1 GCA_026713345.1 Gemmatimonadota bacterium
CGCGACCCGGGTGGGAGCGGACACCGTGCTGGCGCGCATCGCCGGGATGGTACGGCGGGGGCCGGGGAGGAAAATGCCGCTCCAGCGCCCGGGCGGTGTGGGGGCGGGGGGCGTTGGCCCCGGGGGGGGCCCTGCCGGGGGGGGCCCCCTCCCCGGCGACGCGCCCGAGGTGCGCGTCCACCGGCGCGGTGTCCACCCCGGCCCCCTCCAGGAACGACGGCGACCCCACGAGCACCCGGCGGCCCTCCACCACCGCCGAGGCGCCCTGCCCCGGGTGCGCGGCGAAGTGCCGCGCCTCCCGGAGCGCAGCCCCCTCGGCCCGCGCATACTCCACGATCGCACGCGCCGCCGGATGTTCCGACAGGGCTTCCACCGAAGCGGCGATCCCGACCAGTTCCCGCCGCCCGAAGTCGGCTGCAGCCTCCGCGAAGGTGACCGCCGGCCTGCCCATCGTGAGGGTGCCGGTCTTGTCCAGGACCACCGTGTCCACCCTGCGCGCCCGCTGGAGCGCGTCGCCGTCGCGGACCAGCACCCCGTGCGAGGCCGCCTTGCCGATCGCGATCATGACCGAGATCGGCGTGGCGAGGCCCAGTGCGCAGGGACAGGCGATCACCAGCACCGAGACCGCGCTCACCGTGGCGAATGCCAGGCGGGGCTCCGGCCCGACGGCGTACCAGACGGCGAAGGTGATCGCCGCGACCAGGACCACCACCGGGACGAAGCGCCCCGACACCACATCGACCAGGCGCTGGATCGGCAGTTTGCTGCCCTGCGCCCGCCGCACCATCCCGGCGATGCGCGCCAGCACGGTGTCCGCTCCCACCCGGGTCGCGCGAACGGTGAGCGCGCCGGTCCCGTTGACCGCACCGCCCACCACCGCCTCCCCCGGTCCCCTCGCGACCGGCATGCTCTCGCCCGTGAGCATGGACTCGTCCACCTCCGACGCGCCGCTCAGCACTTCTCCATCGATCGGGATGCGGCCGCCGGGCCGGACGAGCAGGATGTCGCCGGGGCGCACCTCCGAGACCGGCACCGTCTCGGTGCCCTCTTCGGTGACGCGGTCGGCGGTCTCGGGCGCGAGGTCGAAGAGGGCGCGCAGGGCGCGGTCGGTCCGCCACCGGGCGCGCGACTCGATCGCCTGGCCCAGGACGACCAGAGTGATCACCGCCGCGACGGCCTCGTAGAAGGGGCGGCCGCTCCCCGCCGGGAAGAGATCCGGCAGCGCGACGGCCGCCGTGGAGTACAGCCAGGCCGCGCCGGTCCCGAGCGCGACGAGCGTGTCCATGTTCGCGGATCCCCGCCGGGCGAGGTGCCACGCCCCCGTGAAGAAGCGCCGGCCGACGTACAAGACGATCGGCAGCGTGAGGAGGCCGGAGACGATCCAGGCCCTCCGGAGGGCCTCTCCGGCGAGCGCCGGTAGTCCCGGGATCATTTCCCAGTGGCCGATCGCCACAACCGGCAGGCCACATACGAGCCCCACGAGGAAGCGCCGCATCAGGTCCCGGTATTCGGCGTCGCGTTCGGCGTCGCGGGCGCGGGTGGCCACCTGCGCGGCTCCGGTCTCCACGAGCACCTCGGCCCCGTACCCGGCGTCCTCCACCGCCCGCACCAGCGCATCCGTGTCACCGTCCCCAGCCGGCCCACGGACGCGCGCGAGCTCATCCACCAGGTTCACGCTCGCTCCGGCTACTCCCTCCACGCCGGAAAGAGCCCGCTCCACCGTGATCACGCACGACGCGCAG
>JAPOOQ010000577.1 GCA_026713345.1 Gemmatimonadota bacterium
CCCAGTCGGTCTGCAGCTCGTCGATGGTCTCGACCACGTCGGCGACCAGCACGATCTCGTCGATCCCGAAGCCGGGCTCGACCTGGTCCAGCTTCTCGGTGAAGAGTCCCATGAGCGGCTTCTTGCGGCGCAGCGGACGGCTGGTGCCGATGGTGAGGGTCTGCCGGTCACCGTCGACGCGGTGACAGAGCAGATGCAGCCGCCGCGTTCCCTCGCCGGACCGGCTGAGCGCCAGGCAGAGGTCGTCGAGAAGACCGTCGAGCGCGGCGCGAATATCCGCGGCCGTCGAGATCGGTTCGGCGAAGGCGCGGCTTGCTTTGCGTGGGGGCGAGGGGCACAGCGGGATAATCGGCTCTTCGACCCGTCCCAGGGCCTGCTCCAGTCGCCTGACCGGCTCCACACCGAAGCGTCGAACCAATTCGACGGATTCCATGACAAAAAGCCTGCAGATTCTGTTCAAACCGAAGGAAGCAAGCCCGTCCGCCACATCGGCGCTCAGGCGCAGGGCGGCGACGGGCAACTCGGCCAGCGCATCCTTCAGGCCGTCGGGCCCGGCGCCGGCCGGCACCACCGCGGGGTCTTCGGCACCGCAGTGCGCCAGCGCCCAGGCGGCACCGGGCGTGTCGGCGAGCGCCAGCCGCGCAGTCAGCCCGAAATCTTCGAGCGCGGCGCGCAACGACCCCATCAGCGCCTCTTCGCCGCCGAAGAGACGGGTGCATCCGGCGATGTCCAGGAAGATTGTGTCCATGCCGTCGGGCATGACGCGCGGGGTGAAGCGATCCGCCCAGTGCGCAAGGCGTTCCAGCGCCAGGACGTCGCCCTGGGGGTCGGCGGGGCGAACGACCACGTCGGGCACGACGGCGCGCGCGTCGGCGAGGGGCATGCCGGGGGTGAGTCCCGCACGGGTGGCAAGCGGGTTGGCCGCGTCGATGATCTGCCGTCCTCTGCTGTCGGCAACGGTGACGAAGGGATGGTTGCGCGCTTCGGGACAGCGGCGGACCAGCCGTTCCGTGCGCCACCAGGGCAGCCATGCGGCGAGGATGCGCCGGGTGAGGCGCAGGTCCGACAGGGCAGGCGCACCGGGTGGGGTTGGGGCATTTTGTTCACGAGACATGGCCCGTGCAGGATAACCGAATAAATACCGAATTACAATACCAACGCAGAACGCGACACGGTTTTCCTTGCGGATCGCGGCCGAAGGAAACATATTATTCCGCCCCTCTTACACGCCGTTTCACCCCCCCCGCCAGGAGTCACGGGACCCGTGTATCCTACGTTGAGCACTTCACGACGATGCTGAACCGGATCAGCCGGGAGCTCACGCAACGCCAGGACCGTCCGGCGGCACGCGCGATGCTCTTCGCCGCGGGGTTGACCGAGGCCGACCTCGATCGCCCACAGGTGGGCATCGTCAGCTCCGGTTACGAGGGGAACCCGTGCAACATGCACCTGAACGGGCTGGCCGCGGCGGTCAAGGAGAGCGTACAGGGGTTGGAGATGGTCGGGTTCGTGTCGAACACGATCGGGGTGAGCGACGGGATCTCGATGGGGACGGCGGGGATGCGCTATTCGCTCCCTTCGCGCGACCTGATCGCGGATTCGATCGAAACCATTGCGTCGGCGCAGCACTACGACGGGCTCGTGACGATCATGGGGTGCGACAAGAACATGCCGGGCGCGATGATCGCGATGGCTCGTCTCGACCGCCCCGCGCTGATGATCTACGGTGGCACCATCGCGCCGGGGCACGACAACGGGGACCGCCTGGATGTGGTCTCTTCGTTCGAGGCGCTCGGGCGGCGCCTCGCGGGCACGATCACCGGCGACGAATTCCGGCGCATCGTTCGCCTGAGCTGTCCGGGAGCGGGGGCCTGCGGCGGGATGTTCACCGCCAACACCATGGCGTCCGTCATCGAGGTCATGGGAATGAGCCTGCCCTGCAGTTCGTCCAACCCCGCGACGAGCGCGGACAAGGTCGAGGAATGCAGGCGGGCCGGGGCCGCGATCCGGCTCCTTCTTGAACGCAACCTCCGCCCCTCGGACATCCTCACGCGCAAGGCCTTCGAGAACGCGATCACCCTGGCCATCGCGATCGGCGGCTCCACGAACGTCGTCCTTCATCTGCTCGCGATCGCTCGCACGCTCGAAATCGATCTCACGGTCGACGACTTCCAGCGCATCAGCGACCGGACGCCCCTGCTCGCCGACTTCAGGCCCAGCGGCCCCTACGTCATGCAGGACCTGCACGAGGCCGGCGGGATGCCGGGCGTGATCAGGATGCTCCTGGAGGAGGGTCTGCTCCACGGCGACTGCATGACGGTGACGGGGAAGACGCTGGCGGAGAACGCCGTCGCCGCCGCCCCGCTGGCCGCCGGGCAGAAGGTCGTCCACGGGTTCGACGACCCCGTCAAGACATCCGGGCACCTGCGGATCATGTACGGGAACGTGGCCGAAGGGGGCGCGGTGGCGAAGATCACGGGCAAGGAGGGCGAGGTCTTCGAGGGGCCAGCGCGGGTCTTCGACAGCGAGGCCGAGGCGAACGGGGCGATCGGCGAGGGGCTGATCCGGAGGGGCGACGTGATCGTGATCCGCTACGAAGGGCCGCGGGGGGGGCCGGGGATGCCCGAGATGCTCACCCCGACCTCGATGATCATGGGGCGGGGACTGGGCGGTGACGTTGCGCTGGTCACCGATGGCCGCTTTTCCGGCGGTACGCACGGGTTCGTCGTCGGCCACATCACCCCCGAGGCGCAGGAGGGCGGGCTGATCGCCCTTATCGAAGACGGTGACGTAATACGAATTGACGCAATTCGTAATACGATCGACGCCGACATTCCGGCCACGGAAATCGCATCCCGCCGGAAGGAGTGGACCGCGCCGCCCTTGCGCGCGACGTCGGGCGCACTCTACAGGTACGCGCGCACCGTTTCCTCCGCCTCGCAGGGCTGCATCACCGATCGGGTCCACGATGTCTGAACACGCAACCGCCGTCATCGGCGCCGGCAAGGCCGCCGGTTTGGCCGAACCCGCAGAGGAACTCGTGCGCGCGGGCCGGACGATGACGGGCGCCGACGCCCTCGTCCTTTCCCTGATCAAGGGCGGCGTGGACCTCGTCTTCGGATACCCCGGCGGCGCGATCATGCCCGTGTACGACGCACTCCTCAACTTCGAGGACAGGATCCGTCACGTGCTGGTGCGACACGAACAGGGCTCGATCCACGCCGCGGAGGGGTACGCCCGGGCGTCGGGCAAGCCGGGCGTGTGCATCGCCACATCCGGACCCGGCGCGACCAACATGCTTACCGGCATGGCCGACGCGAAGATGGACAGCACCCCGGTGGTGTGCATCACGGGTCAGGTTCCTTCGCCCCTGCTCGGCTCGGACGCCTTCCAGGAGACCGACGTCATGTCCGTGAGCGCGCCGGTGACGAAGTGGAACTGCCAGATCACGGAGGCGAGCGAGATCCCGGCGGCGGTGGCGAAGGCGCTCCACATCGCCCGCTCCGGGCGTCCGGGACCGGTGCTGATCGACATCACCAAGGATGCCCAGTTCGCCAGCTTCGAGTATCGGCCGCCGCCGGCAGAGCCGGAGGTTGCGGGGTACGTGCCGCGCCCCGGGCTGGATCCGGACGCCGTCGAAGCGGCATGCCGCCTGATCGACCGCGCCCGCAAACCCCTCGTCCTCGTCGGCCAGGGTGTGCTGCTGTCGAACGCCCGCGAGGAACTGCGGCGCTTCGTCGAACGGGCGGGACTCCCCTTCGCCAGCACGCTGCTGGGGCTGGGGGCCATGCCAACCCGTCACCCCCTGTACGTCGGTCTGCTTGGGATGCACGGGAACTACGGGCCCAACGTCAAGACGGACGAAGCCGACCTCCTCGTCGCGGTCGGCATGCGCTTCGACGACCGGGTGACCGGCAACCTCGCGAAGTACGCGCCGCGGGCCCGGGTCGTCCATGTCGACATCGACGCCTCGGAGATCGGCAAGAACGTGCCCACGGATGTGGGGATCGTCGCGGACGCGAAGGAGGCGCTGGCCGCCCTGGCGGAGCGCGTCGCGCCCGGTTCGCACGCGCAGTGGCTGGGCGAGTTCGCGCAGTGCATGGAGATCGAGCGCGCCCGCGTGATCGACGGCGACCTCTTCCCGGGATCCCCCGGGATCCGCATGGCGGAGGTGATCCACCGGCTGTCGGAACGCACGGAGGGCCGCGCGATCGTCGTGGCGGACGTGGGCCAGCACCAGATGGCGGCCGCGCGCTACTACCGGTTCGACGGCGCCGCCGGAATCATCACGTCGGGCGGGCTCGGCACGATGGGGTACGCATTTCCGGCCGCAATGGGCGCCACGATCGCCCGCTCCGGTCGCCCGGTGATCGCGGTGGTCGGCGACGGCGGCTTCCAGATGACGCTGCAGGAGCTCGCGACGCTGGTGCAGGAGGGGATTCCGGCCAAGACAATCATCCTGAACAACGGGTTCCTGGGGATGGTACGGCAGTGGCAGGAGATGTTCTTCGACAACCGCTATTCGGCGATCGAGCTCAAGAATCCGGACTTCGCCGAGGTCGCGGAGGCCTTTGGCGTTAGTGGCAGGCGCGTGGCCGCCCGGGCCGACCTCGACGCCGCGATCGACGAGATGCTGGCCGCGGATGGGCCGTTCGTTCTCGATATCGTTGTCGAACGCGAAGAGAACGTCTTCCCGATGATCCCGGTGGGCGCGGGTTGCGCGGAGATTCGCCTCGAATAGAGCCGGCGGCCAACGCAAGCTCGCCCTACCCTGCGGAGAGGATCAGTGATTGCCCGGTACAGGTTGTCAGCCCTGACGGAGAACAGCAGCGCACTGCTGCTCCGCCTCTTCGCGTGCCTGGTGCGGCACCGGATCGAGATCGTGGGCATTGACTGCACGAATCCCGCCGATAGCGCGGTCTACGAACTCGAACTGACCGTCCGTGCGGACGCCGACCATGTGCGCCGGGCAGTCAAACAGATTGGTGCGTTCGTGGGTGTCGTGGAGATAGACTATCGTATGGAAGAGGACGACAGGCGCGGAGGCGAGGTCGTCGCATGAACGCAACCGAACCGGAAGCGGATTGACTGTGGCAAAGATAAGAGTAGGCGACGAACATGAGACCGTGATCACCCGCGACGAGTGGCCGCTGGAGCGCGCCCGGGAGTCGCTCAAGGACGAAACGATCGCCGTGCTGGGGTACGGGGTCCAGGGGCCGGGCCAGGCCATGAACCTCAGGGACAACGGCTTCCGGGTGATCGTCGGACAGCGGAAGGGGTCGCCTTCCTGGGACAGGGCGGTCGAGGATGGGTGGGCGGAGGGTGAGACGCTCTTCGAGATCGAGGAGTCGGCCAGGCGGGGCACGATCGTCCAGTACCTCCTCTCCGACGCGGGCCAGATTGCGTGCTGGGAAGCGGTCAAGCGCCATCTGACCGCTGGGAAGTGCCTCTACTTCTCCCACGGGTTCGGCATTACGTACTGCGAGCAGACCGGAATTGTCCCGCCCGGCGACATCGATGTCGTACTAGTGGCGCCCAAGGGGTCCGGACTGTCGCTCCGGCGGCTCTTCGTGCAGGGCAAGGGGCTGAACTCGAGCTATGCGATCTCCCAGGACGCCACCGGCCGCGCGCATGAAAGGGTCGTGTCGCTCGGGATCGGCGTCGGATCCGCCTACCTCTTCGAGACCGACTTCCAG
>JAPOOQ010000578.1 GCA_026713345.1 Gemmatimonadota bacterium
GATGCGACCGTTCACGCCACCGACCGAGACTCTGCCGAGATACGCACCGGGCTCGCCGTAGATCTCCAGCGTGCCCTCGGACACCATCGTCTCCGACGACATGGTCAGGTCGTAGACCCCGACCGGGTCCATGGCCGCCGCCTCCGTGGCGGGCACCGGTTCGGGCGTCGCCTCGAGGCGGCGCGGGGCGCATCCAGCCGCGGCAAGGGTCGCCAGCACCGCCGTCGCGGCGGCCAGCACACCCGGGAAGACCATCGCCCGTGACCCCGCGACAAGCGGCAGAAGCCCGGTAGAGCGCGCCCGCGGCGGAGTCCTCCTCGTGCGGTTCATTCCGAGAACGCCACCGAGGTGATCCACACGGCGACGTAGCGGATCGCGGTCAGCAGTCCTTCGCCCACAGCGCTAAGGGCGTTACCCACCAGCGTCTCGTCGAGATAGCCGAGCCAGACCGCGAGCGCCGTCAGAATCGCCACCGGCACCACGACCTTGAGGACGACCCGCAGGAACTCCCGGAAAACCATCCACACGATGCCGAGCAACAGCAGCAGCACCACGAGTTCGCCGACAAGCGCAGGGTCCAGACCGCTCATCGTACACCTCCGCCGGAGAGGAAACGCCAGCTCGCACGATATCGCCAGCTCGCACTACAAACAGTAACGTCGCCCGGCCCTCCAAAGTTGCGGCCGCCCGACCCTCCCGGGACACCGGCGTCGGTGCCCGGGAGCGTCGGGTGTTGCTCTTCCCCGCTGCTACGCCACCGTGTTCTTGAGGGCGCTGGCCGGCTTGAAGGCGGGATAGTTCCTGGCAGGTACCGAGATCGTCTCGCCCGTGCGAGGGTTCCGGCCGGTCCTGGCCTCACGGCGACGGACCTCGAAGGATCCGAATCCGCCGATCGCAACCCTGCCGCCATCACCCAGCTGGTTTGCGATGATGCCACTCGAGCCGAAGACATGGTCCAGGACGTCAGCGGCGACGGCCTGGGTGAGATCGGCCCGCTGGGCAAGATTCTTGGCCATCTCGGACTTGTTCATGCAGGTGCTCCTTTGGAGTCCCACCCGCTCGCATGGTGAGCCGGTGGTGGTGTGTCGGCGCCCCCACGGGCGCGTGCGTGGAAATGGGCTGGTGTATGTTGGATCTGGTAGTCTCAAACAAAATGCCCGCAAATGGAAGCCCCCGGAACCCCATCCCTTCCCCGAACCCGCCCGAGAGCCCGACCACGCCATGAAAGCAGCAATCTACCGCGAGTA
Source organism: Gemmatimonadota bacterium (assembly GCA_026713345.1). Lineage (GTDB taxonomy): Bacteria > Gemmatimonadota > Gemmatimonadetes > Longimicrobiales > Gaopeijiaceae > Bin94. Next base: position 1,248 of record JAPOOQ010000578.1, read on the forward strand.
CCGCGGAACTGTCGCAATCGAGTCGCTCCCCGACCCCGAACCGACGCCCGACGGGGTCGTGCTGCGCGTGGAGGCCAACGGCGTCTGCCGGAGCGACTGGCACGGCTGGGTGGGCCACGATCCCGACATCGTGCTGCCCCACGTTCCCGGCCACGAGATCGCGGGCGTCGTCGAGGAGGTGGGCCGCGACGTGACGCGCTGGCGCCCGGGCGACCGCGTTTCCGTGCCCTTCATCGCGGGGTGCGGGCGGTGCATGCCCTGCCGCGCGGGCGACCAGCAGGTCTGCGACCGCCAGTTCCAGCCCGGGTTTCACGGCTGGGGCGGCTTCGCCGAAAGGGTCGGTCTGCGCCAGGCGGACCTCACCCTGGCAGCGCTCCCGGACCACGTCGACTTCGTTACTGCGGCGAGCCTCGGGTGCCGCTTTGCGACCTCGTTCCGGGCCGTCCAGGCGCAGGGTCGCGTCACCGCGGGCGACTGGGTGGCGATTCACGGGTGCGGCGGCGTCGGTCTCGCGGCCGTGATGATCGCTCGCGCGCTCGGGGCCAACGCGGTCGCGGTCGACATCCGCGCCGAGGCCCTGACGATGGCGCTGGAGCTTGGCGCGGTGGCCACCGTGAACGCTGCCGAATCCGCGGACGTGGCCGAAGAAGTGCGCGAAATCACCGGCGGCGGCGCGCACGCCTCCCTCGACGCCCTGGGCCACCCGGACACCTGCTTCAACTCCGTCGCCTGCCTGCGCAAGCGCGGACGCCACGTCCAGGTCGGTCTCATGACAGGGGACCACAGGAGCGCGCGGGTCCCCATGGACCGCGTCATCGCCTGGGAGCTGGAGATGGTGGGCAGTCACGGCCTGCAGGCGCACGAGTACGACCGGATGCTCCGCATGGTGGAGTCCGGGTTCGTGGATCCGGGCCGCCTGGTCACGCAGACGGTGTCGCTGGAGGAAGGGGTCGACATCCTGACGGGGATGGATGACTACACCGTGCTGGGCGTAGCCGTGATCGACCGGTTCTGATCACCATGATTCGTGGTTGCACCAGGGCACCAGCTGCGCCAGCCACTCGTAGCTGCCGAGGGTGGTGGCACCCGCGGCGCCGTGTGCGTATCCGCCCAGGCCCGAAGCGCCCAGCAGGAAGCCCGCCGCGCCACCGCTGCCGCCGATCCAGTCCGGGGCGGGCGTGCCGATGGGAGCGCCGGGCGGGGCGGAGGGTGTACCGGGTGCATTGAGTGTGCCGTACGGGCGGGCCTGGAAGCGCTGGATGTCGCCCGCGAGGAGCGCGAAGTGGGCCGCATCGGCGTCGTATGCCTGCGATCGCTCCGCCGCCACGAGCTTCAACCTCTCCAGGCGCTGCGACGCGATCGCGCGCACCTGTGGCATCTGGGCGCTCCCCGCGAGGCCCATCAGCCCTTCAGCCACCACCCTGCCGATCGCGCGCCGCACCTCCGCCTCGTAGGGGCTGTCGGCCGCGTTCGGCTCGCCCACCGCGACGAAGGCGTCGATCACGCCGGCCAGATCGGGGAGGGATGGATCGAGGGTGCTCTGCTCCAGAAGGCGCGCGGCCCGGCTCCCGTTGAAGACGTTGCCGACCACGTGGGCGGCCGCGACGACCGCGGGCGAGATGGCGTCGAATGCGGAGCCCGTATACCGGGGGAAGAGTTCGCGCGAACGGCCGTAGCCGGCGGGCCGGGGGGGCAGGTCGTCGAGCACCGGGTCGGGAATCGTGAGTTCGCCGGGGTGGATGGAACGCAGCAGGGCGTCGAGCGCGCGCTGCTGTTCGGCGGCCGAAGCCGGGCGGACGGGGTCGAGCCCGTCGCCGCGCATGGCGTAGGTGTAGTGCAGGCCCCCGAGGACCGACGCGGCGGCAGTCACCTGGTAGCGGTGGTGCAGGTAGAGGGGCACGAGCACCTCCTCCATCTGCGCCATCGGCCGGCCCGTGCGGATCGCCCGCTCGCCGAAGCGCTCCAGCGCGGCGCGGCGGACATCCAGCATGCGGTCGAGCTCGGCCCCCGCATCCGTCCCGTTCGACCATTGATCGACCCGGGCGTGCGTGGAGGCATCCTGATTGCTGAAGAAGCGGATGTCGTCCTCCCACGCCTCGTCCAGGATGCGGTCCAGCTCGGCGCCCTCGTCGGTGCCGGGCGGGAACTGCGAGTAGCCGTAGCGAATGGCGACCTTGTCCCATTCGCCGATGTCGACGTCGTAGACCTCGGAGTAGTCGAAGTCGCGCCCGTCGTGGGTGATGAGCGGGTGCGGGTAGTCCAGCACCGAGATCCGTCCCAGGTCGCTGTCATAGTAGTTGTGGGACAGACCGATGGTGTGGCCGACCTCGTGGGCGGAAAGCTGCCGGATGCGCGCAAGCGCCCACTCGGCGAGGCCGGCGGGTGCCTCGTCGCCATTCTCGTACGGCGCCAGCAGCCCCTCGGCGATCAGGTAGTCCTGGCTCACGCGCAGCGACCCCAGCGTCACGGTCCCCTTGAGGATCTCGCCGGTGCGGGGATCCGTGATCGACCCGCCGGTGCTCCATCCGCGGGTGGAGCGGTGCACCCAGTTGATGACGTTGTAGCGGATGTCGTGACTGCTCACGTCCTCGGGGCGCATCTCCACCCGGAAGGCATCGATGAACCCCGCGGCTTCGAAGGCCTGGTTCCACCACCGGGCCCCGTCGAGGAGCGCCGAGCGGATCGGCTCCGGGGTGCCCGGATCGAGGTAGTAGACGATGGGCTCGACCGGTTCGCTCATCGCGGCGTTCGGATCCCTCTTCTCCAGGCGGTGGCGCCGAATGAACCGCTGCGTCATCGGCTCGTCGATCGGGACCGAGTAGTCCTGGAAGGTCATGCCGCCGTACCCGGCGCGCGAGTCGTAGGCGCGAGGCGTGTCCCCGCCGAGCTCCGGAAGCTTGACGAACGAGTGGTGCATGCGGACCGTGGCCGCGCTGCCCGTCGCCGCCACGCTGCCGACTCCCTCGAAGGCGCCCCCGCCTCCTCCACCGAATCCGCCTCCGCCCCCGCCCCCGGGCTGGCTGACGAAGGTGAGCGCGGCCTCCATCTCCGTGTTCTCGGGGAAGTTCCTCACCATGGGCATGTAGACCCAGGAGCGGCTCTGGTCGAGCCGGTACGAGCCGCGCATCCGTCCCGCCAGCCCCGCGATATCGTTCATCAGGAACGGCGTGAAGTCCACCAGCACACGGTCCCCCGTGGCGGCCTCGAGCTGAAAGCCCCACAGCGTCGACGGCGCGAACGCGTCCTCGACCGCCCTGCGCTCCGCCGGATTGTCGCTGCTGGCCCGGAAGCGGTAGTTCGGCTGAATCATCAGCACCTTCGGTCCCACCCGGTGGAAGCGCACCACCCGTGATCCCGACTGCTGGCCCCGGTCGATCCCGATGTCGTTCGAGCCGAGCCC
>JAPOOQ010000579.1 GCA_026713345.1 Gemmatimonadota bacterium
AGCCCGAGGCCTGGACCTGCGTCGCAATGTAGGGCGCTACAGCATAGGTTGGGACGATCGTCAGGCAACGGTGTTCGTCATCGAGGATGACCACGGCGACAGCGTCTTCTTGCTCCTCTACAGTGCCCGGGGCGAGGGGGCTTGGAGCAGGACCCCCTGAGGTACCGGACATAATAGAGATCGACCCGACGCTCGAAATGTCGGCCGGTCGCACGCACGTCGGCAAGCGAGAAATGACCACCGACGAAACCCGCTTCGCGGAAGGCCCGCGCACCCTGCTCGCCCCCGGCCTCGAGATCTCCCGGATCGTCACCGGGCTCTGGCAGGTGGCGGACCAGGAGCGGGGCGGGGCGGAACTCGATCCCGCGGCCGCCGCCGGCGCGATGTCCAACTACGCCGACGCCGGGCTCACCACCTTCGACATGGCCGACCACTATGGGTCAGCGGAAGTAATCGCGGGGACCCTTGCCGCCCGCCGCGATGATGTCCAGCTCCTTACCAAGTGGGTGCCGGAGCCGGGTCCCGCCAGCGAGGAGGCCGTGGATGAGGCGGTCACGCGCGCCCTCGTCCGGCTGGGCACCGACCGTATCGACCTGCTTCAGTTCCACGCCTGGAACTACGCCGATCCGAGCTGGCTGGACTGCCTCTTCATGCTTGCGGAACATCAGGTGGCCGGCCGCATCCGGCACCTGGGGCTGACGAACTGCGACGCCGTCCACCTCGACATGGCCGTGCGCAGCGGCGTCCCGATCGTCTCCAACCAGGTCTGCTTCTCGCTGCTGGACCGCCGGGCTGCAGGCGCGATGACCCGGGTCTGCCGAACCCACGGTGTCCGCCTGCTCGCCTACGGGACGCTGGCCGGCGGCTTCCTGAGCGAGCGCTGGCTGGGGCGCGACGAGCCGCCGATCGACGAATCGCTCACCTGGTCGCAGATGAAGTACCGACGTTTTATCGACCGGGCCGGGGGGTGGGACCGCTTCCAGGGGCTGCTCCGGGTGGTGGACGGGGTCGCCAGGCGGCTGAGCGGAGCGCCCCCTGCGTGCGCATCCATCGCCAATGTGGCCTGCCGCTACGTGCTGGAGCAGCCGGCGGTCGGCGGTATCATCGTCGGGGCGCGCCTCGGCGAGACCAGCCACATCGAGGACAACCTCAAGGTCCTCCGCTTTGCGCTGGACGACGAGGCCCGCAGCGAACTGGAGGCTGCCTGCGCCAAACTCGACCCGATCGGCGGCGACTGCGGCGATGAATACCGGCGCCCCCCGTACCTGACCGCGTCCGGCGACCTGAGCCACCACGTCACTTCCTTCCCCGCGCCGTACCCGGTCCGGCGATCCGGCACTGCCGAGTACCTCTCCACCGGCACGCCCTGGGAGGAACTCGCCGGCTACAGCCGCGCGGTGCGCAAGGGGAATCATATCCATGTCGCGGGAACCACCGCCTCGCACGGCGACCGCCTGATCGGCGGACGCGACCCGGCGGCGCAGACCCACTTCATCATCGACAAGATCGAGGGGGCGCTGCAATCGCTCGGCGCCACCCTGCAGGACGTCGTGCGCACCCGCGTGTTCATCCGGGACGATGTCGACTGGGAGCCGGTTGCCCGCGCCCACGGCGCCCGCTTCGCGGAGATCCGGCCTGCAAACACGCTGGTGCGCGCGAACACCATCGGGGACGATCTGCTGGTCGAGATCGAGGTCGACGCGGAGGTTGCGTGAGGGACGCGTGGTGACGGACGCGCCCGGCTCCGTGAAGGCCGTCCTCTTCGACCTGCTTTCCGCCCTCCTCGACTCCTGGTCGCTGTGGGACGACATCGCGGGCGGTGAGGGGCCGGGGCGGAAGTGGCGCTTCGAGTACCTGCGGCGCACCTACGCCACGGGCGCCTACGTGCCCTACCTCGATCTCGTGGCCGACGCGGCCGCGGCCGTGGGACTTCCCCGCGAGCATGCCCACGCACTCGAGGCTCGCTGGGATGAGCTATCGCCGTGGCCGGGAGCCGGGCAGGTGCTGCGTGAGATTGCGCGCGACAGGCCGATCGGCGTGGCGACCAATTGCTCGGAGGTGCTGGGGGTGCGGGCCGCGCAATTGGTAGGTGCCCCCTTCCACGCGGTCGTCACCACCGAATCTGTCGGTTTCTACAAACCGGACGTCCGCGTGTACACGGCGGGTGTGGCGGCGCTGGGCGTGCCCCTGGACGAGGTGCTCTTCGTGGCGGGGTCGCCGGGCGACATCGGGGGGGCCACTGCCGCCGGGTTGAAGGTCGTCTGGCACAACCCGGCCGGTCTGGATGGCGGCGGGGCGGAAAAGCGCGCGGTTGCCGTGATCGAGGATCTGACGTTGCTGAAGCCCGTGATCGAGTCGCTCTAGGAGAAGCCCACGCGGTCACAGGCGCTTCGCGTTACATTCCCCCATTCGTACCAACACCGCTTGCCGAGGGAATTCCATGTTCAATCGTCGCTACACCCTGGTCCCGATCCCGCTTCTCGCGGCCCTCGCCGCCTGCGCGCCCGATGCCTCTCCGGGCGCCGACGTCCCCCTCGACACCGATGTCCGCCGGGCCAGCTACGCGATCGGGCAGGACATCGCCAACTCGCTGGACGGAATCGAGGACAAGCTCGACCGTCCGGCGCTCGTCAGGGGGCTGTCGGACGCGCTCGCCGATGTCAGTCCGGCGCTCACGGAGATGGAGATGCGGGATGCGGTCATGGCGTTCAACGAGATGCTGACGTCGGCCCAGGCCCAGGAAACCGCCGACGCCAGGGCCGCGAGCGAGGCCTTCCTCGCGGACAACGCCGACAAGGAC
>JAPOOQ010000580.1 GCA_026713345.1 Gemmatimonadota bacterium
ATCCGAACATACTCGACACCCAGTTCATCCGTTGCCTCGCCCAGGATGTAGTCCTCGCCGATCTCGAAGACTGTGACGATCGCGGGGGTCGCGACAAGGCCGAGCGCGCGACCGTCTCCGTCGAAGACGGTCCAGAGCGTACCGACATAGTCGTCGCCGGGGCGCTTGAACTCGGCGACCCAGAGATGGCCGAGCGCGTCGCCGACCACCGCACCGAAGGCGGGGAAGGCGTCAACCAGGGGAACGTTCGCGGCCACCTCGGTCCTCTGGGCCCGTCTCTCTTCCGAGTACCTGGCGAGTAGCTCGCGAAAATGGGCGTCCTGCTCGGCCTGCGTGGGGGTTCCCGGCTCGAAATCGCGTCGGACGATGCGCGCGAGGGAGCCGTCGCTGAGGTATCCCCTGATCTCGTAGGTTTCGGTGCGGGCCAGCACCGCGAAGTCTCCCCAGACCGCAGTGTGGGTCGTCTGGCCAAAGGGGTGCGTCATTGGAATGAAGAGGAAGCCGCCGCCGGCGTTGTATCGCTCGGTGTAGACCTGCGGACCGGGGTACGTTCCGAGCGAAACGGACACCTCGCCGTCGATGGACTTCAGTGCGTAGGCGTAGTCCTGACGCGAGAACCCGGTGGTCGCGATATCGTCGTCTCTCGTGAAGAGCGTTCCGTTCGGCAGGACGCCGATCAGGACATCCGGGCCGATGGCGACCCCAATCGGCGCCGGTGCCTGATCGGTGGTGGTCGGCATCGCCACTTCGCCTTCGCTCTGCCCGAGGAGCGCCACCGTCCGGCCGTGGCTGCCCTGCAAATCGAAAATGGAGACTCTGCCCCGCCCCGGGTCGGCCGCGATCAGCGAGTCCCCGGCCCACGGCCGTACCCGATTCAGCCTGGCGAACTCGCCGGGCCCTTCGCCCTCACCGCCCCACGAATCGAGGTGGTTCCCCTCCGCGTCGAAGACCAGCAGCTCGTGGGAGCCGGCGTTCGCGACCACGGTCCTGCCGTCGGCGAGCCGGGTCGCATCCGCAACGCTGAAGAGCTGGAAGGTCGAATCGCCCTCCGTGGTGCCGATCGAGAACTGCGGCTCGGCGCTTACTGCCCAGCCGAGCCGGGAATCGGGCGCGGGTTGCGGGTTTTCGGCGATCCTGATTCCCGCGCTGTCGCGGACGCCGTATTGGGGGGCGTTGGGGTCGGGCACGTCGCCGGATCCCTGGTCACCGCATGCCGCGGCGAGAACGCCGGCGATCAGGGATGCGAAGGCGAAGAGCGCGCCTCGCTGGCTCGCACGTGGTGTCCGGTGGCTGCGTCGGGGGTCAATTCTCACTATTGGAGGGCTCCGACATCGTGATCCGATAGACATCAACGTACGGCACCCCCGCATCGTCCTCCCGATACGTCGCGACATGCCGATCCGGCAGCAGGGCCAACACGAGGCCGGGAACGCTTGCCGACGTGATCAACCGCCCGGTGTCGATATCCAGCACCTCCACCACACTACGGTAGACCTTGCTGTACTGCAATTCCTCCGCACTGGCTTCCCTGTCCTCACCGAACACCTCCGGGGTCCAGTACTGCGCCCAGTCCTCGTTGGCATGGCGTCCCGCAACCCATAGCCGTCCCTCCACTTCCAGAACACCGTGGATGCCGGGGCGAGGCGAGAAGATGCCGTCCTTCGACGGAGGTCGGCGCATCCACGACGGGTCCCGTGTGAACTGGCGTGTCACTGCTCCGTCCACGGTGTACTGCGTGACTTCGTACCCGTTGCCGGGAATCGCCCAGAAGCGATCCGGCTCCCGCGCGGATGCGAGGCGGAATCTGGGCGGTGCGCCACCACCCTCGACCTGGAGCGTGTGAAAGGACCTCTCGACGACAGCATCGACGGGGTTGAACACATGGAAGATGGTCGCCTCCGTAGCTTCGGCGCGCACTATCCCGGGTTGTTCGCTGAACACGATCCCACCGCCATCGGTCACGAGGAAATCGACCGCCTGCACCGGCACGCGCATGCGCCGGACATAACCGCCGGAGGGGGTGACGATCGACAGCTGGCCGCTGGCGTCGATGACCATCACGGTATCCGACCTGCCGACACGCACCAGGTATGGATTCTGATACTCGCCCGGTCCCTCCCCGCTGCGGCCGATGGGCGGAAGCGGCAACCCCTCCGCATCGAACACCGGCACCAACCCCTCCCAGGGGTAGGCCATATGGATGCGGCCGCGACTGTCCCGCGCAATCGAAAACGGTTGCCCGGGGATCCAGTCAGGGCCGTCCAGCGACCCGATCGTCGTGACCAGATCGAGTTGGATCACGCATTCCGGGCAGGTGGGTTGGTCGTCGGTCTGGGCGGTGGCAGTCGCGTCAACGGTTCCGAGTGCAGGGGCAACGCCGACGATGGCGAGAGCGGCCGCAACCTTGTGGAAGCTACCGTCAAGCCACGGTTTGTAATGAGAATATGACATATTGTAACGTCGCCTTTACACTTTGGCTGGTTTCAGAAAATGTTCCCACCACGACCGGTGGCGGCGGCGGGACGGCTGTCCCCCATCCGCTTCTGCGTCTCGTATTCCAGCTTGAGGACCTCGGACATCCGGACGCGCTCGGCACGCATCGACTTCAGGAAATCGAGTCTTTCGATGACGGGCGCTGCCGCTCTCGAATAGGACTCGTATTCCTCCGTTCCGACCCAGAAACGTTCTGCTTCCCTTCCCGGCTCGGCGAGTCGGTCAAGCGTGGCCATCGTCTCGTCGATCTGCTCCTGCAGGTACTGGGTCTGAACATCCAGCCGGTTCAACTCCAGGAGCACGTCCTCCTCCGTGGCGCTGTAGTAGTAGCTGATCGATTCGTCGGTCAACCGGGGGATGGTGTAGTAGGGCCCCTGGGGATTGCTTTCGATTTCGAACATCTCGACGGATTCCCTGAGCCGCGTCAGGACTTCGCTCTCCGATATCCCCGTTTCATCGGAAAGTCGGGCCACGACTCCGGCAGAAATCTCCCCGTTGGAGGCTACCGCCTCTGCGATCGCCTCCCAACCACCCGGCGACTCCTCCTCCGCCCTGGTCGCACAGGCACCCGCGACGGCAACCACCACGCAGACCAGCCCGGCGCCGAGCACAATGCCGACACGCTGCCGGGAGGTGAGCCTCTTGTGGGCAAAATCCTTCATGGTTTCCAACCTTTCCTTGAGTTTGAGCGATGGCGCCGACAGGCTCGCCGCCACCGCGGGCATCGGGAATTGCGTGGGTGTGTGGGTGTGCGCCAGCAGTTCGGCGTAGGGCTTCGGGCGGACGAAACCGCGGGCGAGCACCTCGGCATCGCACGATGTCTCGCGGGAGCGCTCGATTCCTCGCTTGAGCAGCCACACCAAGGGGTGGAAGGCGA
>JAPOOQ010000581.1 GCA_026713345.1 Gemmatimonadota bacterium
AAGAACGCCGCCGACGAGAAGTCGCCCGGCACGTCCATCTCCAGCGGCGCGAGCCGCGCGGGCGGCTCCGTGATCCGCACGGCCCACGCCCCGTCCCGCCACCCCTCGCGCACCTGGGCGCCCATGGCCTCGAGCATGCGCTCGCTGTGATCGCGGGAGCGGCGCGGTTCCCGCACCTCGACCGGCACGCCCGCGCCGAGGGCGGCCAGCACGATCGCGCTCTTCACCTGGGCGCTGGCCACGCTGCCGTCGTGACGGGTGGAGCGCAGGGCCCCGCCGGTCACGCGCATCGGGAGGACGCCTTGCCGCTCCAGGTACTCCACCTTCGCGCCCATCCGGCGGAGCGGGGTAGCGATGCGCTCCATCGGGCGCCGCGAAAGGGACTCGTCACCGCACAGGACGACCGGGAAGGGCTGGGCCGCGAGCGCTCCCGCGAGCAGCCGCGCACCGGTGCCGCTGTTGCAAAGGTCGAGGGGCGAGCGCGGCTGCTTCCACCCGCGCAACCCTGCACCGACGATGCGCAACGGGGTGGTGGCCGGGCCGTCCAGGCCGTCGATGCGGACGCCCAGAGCGCGCAGGGCGAGGGCCGTGGCAACCGGATCGGCGCCGCGGGGCGCGGCGCCGATCCGGCTCTCGCCATCGGCCATCGCCCCCAGGATGAGTGCGCGCTGGGTGATGGACTTGTCCCCCGGGACGCGGATGGTCAGTCCGTCCGTGACGCCCATCGCCTCCCCCTCTCCATGAACCTCGCCAGCGCCGCCAGGTCGCCCTCTTCCAGCATCCGGCGAACCGAGCCGATGCGCTCCTCCAGGGCGCCGAGCGCGCGGGCGTCCCGTTCATGGGCGGCCTCCAGGAGCGGCAGCCACATCGAGGGGCTGGAGCCCGCGAGCCGGGTCATGTCACGACCGCCGGGACCGAGGACGTCCCGCGCGATCCCGGCGTCGTCCAGCGACTGGGCCAGCGCGACCGACAGCAGTTGCGGGAGATGGCTGGCCCGGGCCATCAGCCGGTCGTGGTCGGCGGCGGCGATCGTGCGGGGACGTCCGCCCAGCAGGCGCCAGAAAGCTTGCGCGCGGGCCAGGGGGGCGCCGTCGTGCTCCGGGCAGAGCCAGACATCCGCGCCGTCGAAGAGGTCGGCGCGCGCGGCCGCGTACCCCGAGCGCTCCGAGCCGCACATGGGGTGGGCGCCGACGAAGGCGGGCGGCTGGGCGGGGGCGGGCTGGGCAGCAGGCCGGGCGGCCTCGACGACCGGGACCTTCAGGCTGGCAGGGTCGGTGGCGAGGGCCGCGCGGGACCAGGCGCCGGCCGTGTCCCGCACCAGGGATGCGGTGACGTCCAGGGGGGCCGCGAAGACCACCACCGCGCCGTCGAGGTCGCAGTCGTCCAGGGCGTGTGCGCGAACCACGCCGTCGCGCGAGGCGAGCGCCGCGCTTTCGTCGTCGGGGTCGATGCCGAAGACGACCGTGCGGGGCGCGCGCCGTTTGAGGGTCTTCGCGACCGACCCGCCCATGACGCCCAGCCCGACGATGATCACGCGCCGGGGAGCCGCGCTATTCACGGTAGCCGATCTCCAGCTCGAGGCCGTCGTGGGCGACTTCGGTAGCCGCGAAGACGGCGCGCGCCTGACGTCGGAGCAGCCTGGGGGCGTCGGAGTAGCGCGCGGAGATGTGGGTCAGGACGAGCTGGCGGGTACGGGCGCGCGCCGCCACGCTCGCCGCCTCCGCCGCGGTGGAGTGGCGCGTCTCCCTGGCCCGCTTGTCCTCGTCGGCTCCGAAGGTCGCCTCGTGGATGAGGAGGTCGGCGCCAACGGCCATCTCAACCGTGCGGCGGTTCGGCCTGGTGTCCCCCGAGTAGACGACCTTGCGGCCCGGGCGGGGCTGCCCGACCACGTCGTCGGGCGAGATCACCCGTCCATCCATCTCGATCGTCTCACCCCGGTGCAAGCGCCCGTAAAGCGGACCTTCCGGGACGCCAAGCCGCCTGACGGCCTCCACGTCGAAGCGCCCCAGGCGCGCCTCCTCGACCAGGGCATAGCCGAATGCGGCCACCCCATGGTCCACGGCGAAGGCGTGTACCGCCCAGCCGCGGAAGTCGACGCGCTCACCGTCCTCCAGGCTCCTGACGTGAACCGGGAAGTGCAGCCGCTCCACCCCCATGCGCACCGCGGCCTCGAGGAGGGGACCGCTCCCGGCCGGGCCGTAGACGGTCATGGGCTCTTCCCTGCCCTGGAGGCCCATCGTCCTCAGGAGGCCCGGGATTCCCAGGAAGTGGTCCGCGTGCGCGTGGGTGATGAAGATGTGGGAGAACGAAAATCCCGATCCGTAGCGCATGATCTGCCGCTGCGTACCTTCGCCGCAGTCCCACAGGAAGGACTCGCCTTCGCGCTGCACGGCTATGCCCGACACGTTGCGCGCGACGGTCGGACGCGCCGCTGCGGTGCCCAGGAAGCGGACTCGAATCATCGTGAAGGGGCGGAGACGTGGGAGGGGACCGCGGGATCGGAACCGCGCGGCACGGCAGTAAAGATAACCGCCCCTTGCCGCCGCGGAGTGGGCGACTTGCCCTGGCAGCCCGAGGAACAGCCCGTTTGCCCGCGATCCGCGCGGCGGCATATTTTGGTCGGGACTCCCCACAGCTCTCACCTACGGAGGACAGATGAACGGCAGGGTCAACAAGGGCACGACGAACGGGCGGGCGCCGAACCGCCGCGACTTCCTGGGCGCCGCGGCGGCCGCGGTGGCTGCCACCCGGCTTCCGGCGTTCAATTCCGACGCCACGGCGATCGCCCGCGAACTCGGCCGCCACCCGGGATCTCCGGCTGAAATCGCGGCCGACGAGACCTACTGGTCGGAGGTCGCCCGCGCATTTACGGTCGACCGCACCCTGGTGAACCTGAACAACGGCGGCGTCAGCCCCTCGCCCAGCTTCGTCCAGAATGCGATGAAGCGGCACCTCGACTATTCGAACGAGGCCCCCACCTACACCATGTGGAAGATCCTCGAGCCGCAGCGGGAGGGCGTGCGGAAGCGGATGGCCCGTGAGTGGGGCGTGGACGCCGAGGAGATCGCATTCACACGCAACGCCTCCGAGGGGCTTCAGACCGTCCAGTTCGGCTACGATCTCAAACCCGGCGACGAAGTCCTTACCACGACCCAGGATTACGGCCGCATGCTCACCACCTTCCGGCAGCGGGAACGCCGGGAGGGGATCGTGATGTGTCAGATCAAGGTCCCCGTACCGGCCGAGGACCCCGCCGAGGTGGTGCGCCGCTTCGAGGAGGGAATCACGCCGCGCACGCGACTCATCCTCATGTGCCACATGATCAACCTGACGGGCCAGATCCTCCCCGTGCGCGACATCGTGCGGATGGCGAAGCGGCACGACATCCCCGTGATCGTCGACGGGGCCCACGCGATGGCGCACTTCCCCTTCAAGCTCCCCGAGCTCGAGTGCGACAACTACGCGACCAGCCTGCACAAGTGGCTTTTCGCGCCGCACGGGACCGGCCTGCTGTACGTGCGCCAGAGCGAAATCCCCAACATCTGGCCGCTGATGGCCGCGCCCGACAGCCGGGACGGCGACATCCGCAAGTACGAGGAGATCGGCACCCATCCGGCGGCGAACTACCTGGCGATCGGAGAGGCGCTGACCTTCCACCAGGGGATCGGCGCGGAGCGCAAGGCCGCCCGCCTCATCTACCTGCGCGACTACTGGGCGAACCGCCTGCTGGAGAACGACCGGGTCTCGCTCAACACCAGCCAGAAGCCCGGCTTCGCCTGCGGGATCGGGAACGTGCACGTCGACGGCCTCGACACCGCCGCGCTGAGCAACTGGCTCTGGAACGAGCACCGGATCATCAACGTTCCGATCGGTCACCAGGAGTGTAACGGGCTGCGGATCTCGCCCAGCGTATACACGACGCTCGAGGAGCTCGATCGCTTCAGCGAGGCCATGGAGTGGGCGATGGAGCACGGGCTGCCGGAGGCGTAGGCGGTGAAGCGGATCGCCCGCCGCGCGTTTCGCCCCCGTCTCGGCGCGGGACTGGCGCTGCTGGCGCTCTTCGCGATCCTTGGAGCGGGCCGCCTCCACACCGAGCTCAAGTCGTCCAATCCGGCGCAGGACACGGTATTGGCGGTTCCGCCGGCCGCAATCACTCTGACATACACGACAGATGTGCAACTGGCGCTCAGTTCGGTGGAGGTGCGCCCTTCCGGGCCCGCTCACGGCGCCGCCGGAAAGCTGGAATACCTGGCGGACGACCGCCACGACGTGCTGGTCCTGCCGCTGAACGAGCGGCTCGCCAACGGGACCTACACCGTCTCCTGGTCCACTGCCGGGCCGGACAGCCACCCCATCAGCGGGACCTTCGACTTCACGGTGGATGCGCCGGAGGAGGCTGGTGAGATCGCGGGGGTGGAAGGCGCTCCCGCAGCAGAGGCCAACCTGGACGCCGACCGCCAGGAAGGCGGCCGTGAACCCCAGCCCCGCTTCGGACGCAGCCAGACCTACCTGACCTTCTCCCTCTACGCAGGAATAGTGGCCGTACTCGGCGGCGCAGTCTTTCGGCTTCTGGTGCTCGGCCGGTGCGCCCGGGCCGGCGAGTCCCGCCAAGTGATCGGCCTCGCCACCCACCACGCACACGGCATTGCCGCCGTGGGAGCCGGTATCCTCCTCGCCATGGTGCCCCTCCGCCTCCTGATGCAGGCGGCATCGTTCTTTCCGGACGACCCGCTCGGCAACATGCCGACGGTCGCCACCGGGACGGCCTGGGCCGTTGGATGGTGGCTGCAGGTCGTGAGCGTCCTCGTCGTCGTCGCGGGACTTCTGCTCGCCGGCAGAGACGGACGCCGCCCGGCCGGGTGGAAGGTCATCGCCGCGGGTGCCCTGTTGCTGCCCATCGTACCGCTGTTGTCCGGGCACGGTTGGTCGGACAGCCCGCGGGCGCTCTCCGCCGCCGCGACCTGGCTCCACGTGGTGGCCGCCGGCGGATGGATGGGGGGGCTTGCCTGTCTTCTCCTCGCCGGGCTCCCCGCGCTGCGCAGGCACGGGGCGGACGCGCCTGCGGATGCGCCCGGGATCGCCGGGATGGTGGGTGCGTTCTCGCGGGTGGCGCAAGGCGCCGTGGCGCTGCTGCTGGTGACTGGCGCGGTCAAGGTATGGATCCACATCGGGGCCGTGTCCGATCTGTGGACAACCCCGTGGGGACGCACCCTGCTGATCAAGGATCTCCTGGTCGCCGGGGTTCTCGCCCTCGGCTTCTACAACTGGCGCGTGGTGCGTCCGGCGCTCTCCAGGGACGCCCACCCGCAACGGCTTCAGCGCCCCGCCGTGGTCGAACTCCTCATCGGCGTGGCGGTGGTCGGGGTCACCACCTGGCTGGTCGGGCAACCGCTGAACTGACGGCATGCGCTGCCGGTGGACCGGAGTCGCGCTATGCCTCCTGGCGGCCGCCACCCCCGCGGATGTACACTCGCGACTTCCTGCGCCGGGCCGCGGACAAGGGCTTCTCCCCGACCCCCATCATCCTCATGGGGACGGGCTGCTGACGGGCCGCCCCGCGCTGCTCACGGGTGGCGCCGCGCCCCCACCCATCGCCTTCGCGAAATCGCTCCCTGCCGGCGACTGGAAGGGCCGCAGGCCGAACTCGGGCAGCACCGCGATGAGGTGGTCGAAGATGTCCGCCTGGAACCCCTCGTAGTTTGCCCACGCGGTGTCGTTCGAGAAGCAGTACACCTCGATCGGCACGCCCTGCGGACCGGGCGCCAGCTGACGGGTCAGCAGCGTCATCTCCTTGTGCGTCATGGGATGGGCTTCGAGGTACTTCTGCACGTAGACCCGGAAGGTGCCGAGGTTCGTGAGGCGCCGGATCTCGGGGATCACGCCGGGGTTTCCTTCGGCCTTCGCGGCGTTGTAGCGATCGATCCTTTCGCGGATGTCCCGCATGTGGTCGTGCAGGAGTTCACGCCGCGACAGTTCCTCGATCCGGTCGTCGTCCAGGAACCGGACGGTGTTCATGTCGAGCCTGAGCGAGCGCTTGATCCGCCGTCCCCCCGACTCGGACATCCCGCGCCAGTTCTTGAACGACTCGCTGATGAACTTGTGCGTCGGGATGGTCGAGATCGTCTTGTCCCAGTTCTGGATCTTGACCGTGTGCAACGCGATGTCGATCACGTCGCCGTCGGTGTTCGCCTGGGGGACGCTCACCCAGTCGCCGATCCGGATCATGTCGTTGGACGCGATCTGCACGCTCGCCACCAGCGAGAGGATCGTGTCGCGGAAGACCAGCATGAGGACGGCGGCCAGCGCGCCTACCCCGGAGAGGAAGACGACGGGGGAGAGGCCCGCCAGGATCGAGATGACGACGACCCCGGCAGCCAGGTACGCGACCAGCGCGACCACCTGCAGGTAGCCCTTGATCGGCCTGGATTTCGATAGCGGACTTGTTTCGTTGTAGATGTCGTTGACCGCGTCCAGGAAACCCGCGAACGCCCTAACCACGGCGACGGCGATCCAGGCGGCTGCCACGCGGCGCAGGAAGATCCACGTCCATGTGAGCGCGGTGAGCGCCTCAGGGTCCAGGTCCGTGACGGGGTCGGCCCCATCCGCTCCAGAGACGCCCAGCGCCGGACCGATGCCGAGAAAGATCACCAGCGCCGGGACCACGTGAGCGAGCCGGTGGATGACCTTGCGCTCGACGATGCGGTCGTCCCAGGTGGAGCGCGTGCGGGCGGTGACCCGCGTGAGGAGGCGGTGCAGGAAGCGCGAGGCAATCCAATCCGCGATCCAGGCGGTGGCCGCGAGGATCACCAACGAGATTGCGATCTGCGTCCAGTTGTCGGGGAGTTCGGGAATCATATCGGGAAGCTGGAAGATCATCTTGAGTTTACCTTGACTGCTGGAGTTCTTCGGCCATCAGGTCGAGGGCGAGGCGGGTGAGCCGGACCAGGTGCGGGTGGGAACGGTTGCCGTTAGTAAGGAATGCCACACCGAAACCGCGTGTACGGTTCCCTGACGCGAACGCCGTGTAGCCCGGCACGCTGCCGGAATGCGCGAAGAAGCGCTCGCCGTCGCGCTCCGAAACCCACCAGGTGAGTCCGTAGCCCGGGTCATCGTAGCCCCACCCGCCCCCCATCGGGCTCCCCGCGAACTGCTCGAACTGCAGGGTGTGCATCTCGTCCAGGGTGGCCGCTTCAAGCATGCGTTCGCCCCCCCAGTGCCCGTCGCCCAGGTTGAACCGCACCCAGTTCGCCTGGTCGTGGACCGTCCCGTAGACGATCCCGGCCGGCCACACATTCGCCTTCAGGCGGTCCGTGGGCCGGTTGCGCCCCGTGTCCCCGTCCGGCACGTAGGGAACCGCGAGGCGCTCGGCCATCTCCGGCGGCGGCTCGAAGGCGGTCGAGGTCATCCCGAGCGGGTCCCAGATGTTCTGCTGGATGTACTCCCGGTAGGGGATGCCGGAGAATCGTTCGACCAGACGGGCGACCAGCGAATAGGCCATGTTCGAGTACACGACGCGCTGGAGCGGCGGCCAGTCCACGCGCAGCGAATCGGCCAGGTAGTCCTCCAGCGACAGGGGGGCCGTGGAGCCCCACACCAGGTGCGGGCCGAAGGCGACCGGCATCCCCGAGGTGTGGGTGAGGAGGTGCCGGAAGGTGACGGGTTGCTCGTAGTCCTCGCCGCGGATGACCAGGCCGCCGAGGTGGTCGCTGACGGGGTCGTCGAGCGCGAATGCGCCGCGTTCCATCTGCTGCAGCAGCGCTGCGGTGGACTGCGCCTTGAAGGTGGAGCCGATGAGGTAGACCGTGTTGGTCGACGCGGGGGTGCGCGCCCACAGGTTCGACCGGCCGTAGGCGCCGCTCCAGAGCTCGCCCTGGCGGTCCGTGAAGGCGACTGTCAGCGAGGGAATGTTCCCCTCCAGCATGGCGCGGCGGACCTCGGGTTCGAAACGCGCGACCACCCGTGCGAGCGCCGGTTCCTGGGGATGGGTGGGCTGGGGGCCGACGGCGAGGAGGGCCAGCAGGGCGATGGGCCACCGTCGCACTGTCAAGAGAACATTACACAATGTCGTATTTTCCTTACATTCGGGCGCTCGTGGGCCCTCGGTTCGACCCGGGAGTCTCGTCCCGGGTGCGGGCAAACGGGGTGGGTCCCCGCACGCACGATCCACCACGGGGCGCTACAATGTTAAGGGATCGCCAGAGCACGTCTACCCGGGAAGGACGGCCCGATGCTCAACGGGGACAATCAGCGCCCCCCCATTCTCGAAGGCGAGATGCGGATCACAGCCGAGCCGGTGTACGCGCGGGGCCATTCCGAGCCGCCGCTCCGCTTCGTCTTCGTGTACTTCATCCGCATCGAGAACATCGGGAGCGACGCGGCGCAACTCTTCTGGCGCCACTGGAAGATCCACGATTCGGTCGCCGGCGATCAGGAGGTGGAGGGCGAAGGGGTGGTGGGAGAGTCACCGGTGCTGGCGCCCGGCGATGTCCACGAGTACCAGAGTTTCTGCGCACTGGCGGGCCGCAGCGGCCACATGGAGGGCTTCTACCACTTCAGGCGCGCGGACGGGTTCGTCTTCCGGGCCCCGATCCCCCGTTTCGAACTGCGCGTACCGCGTTCGGGATCGCACGCCCAGGCGTGAGTGGGCGGCGGGGGGCCGGCGCTGCCTACCCGATCCGCCGGTAGACGGCGTGGCTCACGCGCTCCGTCCCATCCTCCCGCATGCTCCGGTACTCGTTGTTGATCGTGTTGCCGTCTTCGGAGAGCACGTTGACGATGGTCTGGTAGACCTCGCCGTCGCGGGCGTTGTGGATGTGGTTGGTTCGCTCGTCGATGACCTCCACGGCGCTCGTGGCGTTCTCCCTGCCCTCCACCTCGCGGAAGACGCCGTCGAACATCGTCTCGTAACCCCACTCCGTCGTCTCGCCCTGGGAATTGGTCGCCGCGACGGTGACCTTCATGCCTCCGTCCCCCCAGGGCTCGTAGGTCATCACGTTGCGGGTTGGAGGTTCGGCGTCGGACTCCAGCTCCCAGACGCCGAAGCGCGGGTTGGAGGCGGCCTCTTCCAGGGTCTCCGCCGGCATTTCGTCGGCAGCTTCCTGCCCACCCTCACCACCCGGCGCACATGCAAACAGCACTCCGGCAACCGCCGGCATCAGCCAGCGCAGGGAAGGCTTCCTGTCACCCATCTTGCAACTCCTTTTCGCGGGGATCGCGTGGCCGGCGCAAAGAAGGTCACGACCGGCCGAATACAATGCAGACCGCCAAGGTAGGCCGCGGGCCCGGCTTGCGAAACCGGGCGCGGGGCGATTCCGTATGATTGGGATACCCCGCAACCGCCCTGTCACCGACGCCACCGCCATGCACCCAGCCCCTCTCCGCCTTCTCCCCCACGCCGTCCCCTGCCTGCTGCTGGCGCTGCTCGCACCCCTGTCCACCGCCCACGCCCAGTCCGCGGAACGCATCTGGGGAACCGTGTACACGAAGGACGGGGAGCGGCATGAGGGGTTCCTGCGCTTCGGTGGGCAGGGGTCGGGCGACGGCCACGCCGCCAACTGGTCGGATCTCCTTATCGGCCGGGAAAACATCCGGGAAGAGCCGTTCCGTGTGTGGATCGACTCCGCACGGGGCGGTGGCCCCTTCCTGCGCACCGTCGAGCTGAAGGGCTACCGCATTTCATGGAACGAACTGAACGACGACGTTGTCAGATACGTCCGGTTCGCCATCCCGTTCGGATCGATTCAGGAGATCATCGTGCACGACGCTGCGTCCCGACAACCGGGATCGCTTGTTTTCAGGGTACGAATTGAAGCCGTGCTCAGGCCACTGAACGAGGGCTCGGGCGATGGAACCGGGGATCGGGAGGGACGATGGCTGATGGGAGAGTCCGCCGCCTACTGGGTGGGCCGCACCATTGAAGTGGAGGACGGCCAGGGTGGTCGCGAAAGGCTGGGCGGGCCGCACGTCGCGCGAATCGAGTTCGCCGCGGCCCCGCCAGGTCCCACCACCTCGTCGGAGCGGCTTTACGGAACCATCGAAGACGCTTCCGGCCGCCGGTTCACGGGGCGGGTGACCTGGGACGAGTGGAAGCTGTCTCCATCGGACAGGCTGCACGGATGGACCGATCGCTCGTCTCCGCGTCGCCTCGTCTTCGACTCCATCCAGTCCGTGGACCGGCTGCCCCCCGACTCGCTTGACGAGTCCGAACCGGGATTGCGCGTAACACTGGTGACCGGCGAGGTGGTGGATCTTCCCGACCCATCCAGACCGAACAGCGCATCGATCACAGTGCTGGACCCCGGCCTTGGCCGGGTGTCGGTCAGTTCACGCAGCTTCAGGTCGCTGCGCTTCCACGACCCCTCGGAAGGCCCTGATGGGGGCGCGACAGGTCCATCGGTGTCGAACGAGGCAGGGTACGACAGCCTCGGCAACGGCACGTACCTGCAGGGCACGGTCGTGACCCGCGCCGGTGAGGAGTACGAGGGCAGGATCCGCTGGGGCACACCGAAGACCACGACGTGGGACCACCTTCGAGGGTACTCGGACGGGGTGGGAATGTATGTGCGCTTCGCCCGGATCCGGCGGGTTGAGCTGCTGGAGTTCCCCTTCGGCGAGCCGGTCCGCACGGGCGGGACCGAGTTCGAGCAGGGGCGCGTCCGCGTCACCCTGCTTGACGGCCGCGCCTACGAGATGTCGGGCCACGAAGACCTGGGCGAACTCGGCGTGGGAATTCTCGTACTGCCGACCGGCCAGGGGGACGATGCGGGCTGGCGCCGTGTGGCCCTGGCGGACCTTCGCGAGGTCAGGTTCGACCATACGATCACAAGCGGCGTCCGGCAGCCAGACCCGCAAGGGAGGCAGTGACGGTGAAGAAAGGCAGCCCGGCATCCGTATACCAAATGAAGCGCGTGCCTGTCGTCCTCACCGCGATCGCGTCAGCCACGCTTCTCGCCCCTGCACCTTCTACCGCCGCCGCCCAGGCCCCTCCCGGCCAGGACCGCTTCGCACCGGACGCGTTCCTCGATCCCGCGGCGCGCAACCTCTACACCATCGCCTACGACCAGTGGGACGCGGCCGGCGCGAACGTCCTGCGCTATACGGCGCGGATCGATCAGCGCATCGCGGCGGGTCTTCGCACCCCGCTCCGGGACCGGGTCTTCTATCACAGCGAGAGCTCGGTGCGCTCCTTCTGGCAGAGGGATCGCCGGTCGGTCATCCAGGTCCTGGGCTCGCGCTCCGAGTACCCCGGGCGGAACATCGCCATCCGCGAGGCCGAGGAATCCGGGATCCTCTACTGGCTGCAGGAATTCCCCTTTGAAGAGCCGTTCGCGCCCGGCAGCGACCAGCTCTTCATGGGTGCCGACCGCGATGCAGCGCCCTTTCAGCCCAGCGAAGACGAATTCTGGCTCGCCCACCCGCTCGGCCAGGGCGCCGACACCCTGTACCAGTTCCAGAGCAGCGACACCACTACGGTGACGCTGCCGGACGGGCGGCAACTCGTCACCGTTCGGCTCGATGTGCTACCGCGCGAGATCGACCCCCGGCGGATCAGCGGGTCCCTCTGGATCGAACCGTCCAGCGGTGCGCTCGTCCGCGGCCTCTACCGTCTGAGCCGGCCCGTGAACATGCTCCGCGACATCCCCGAAGCACGGGAGGAAGGGGCGGACAACAACCCGTTCATGCCCGGCTTCCTGAAGCCCATCACCTTCGAGATGAAGCTGATCGTGGTGGACTACTCGCTCTGGGATTTCAAGGCGTGGCTGCCGCGGGCGATGCACCTCGAGGGCGAGATGGCCGTGGGGATCTTCAAGATGCCGGTCCGTACCGACGCCAAGTACACGATCGAATCCGTGGCCCTCCAGGACGAGACCGGGGCCGAGGTCGAGGAGGAGCTGGCGTTTGGCGACCCCCTGACGGAGGTCCACTTCGACACCCGGGCCGAGGCGATGGCATTCATCGCGCAGCTGCTCTCCGAGGACGGAGGGGCGGGCTATGCACCCATCTCGCCCGACAGCGTCGGGAGCCGCCGCAGCCGCTGGATCGCGCCCCGCGACCGCAGCCTCATCGAGAATAGTCCCGATCTGCCCCCACCCATCTGGGAATACGAGCCCGGGCTCCCCTCCGACGAGGAGATCGAAGGGTACGTCCGGCACCTGTCGGAACTCCCCATCCCTCCGCTGCTGGAGTCCCAATGGAACTTCGACTGGGGCTGGAGCGGGCGCGACATGCTCCGCTACAACCGGGTCGAGGCGCTCGCCGTGGGCGGAGGGTTGGAGCGGTCCCTGCAAGGCCGGTACCGGCTCAGCGCCTCCGGGTACTTCGGGGTCGCGGACCTGCGGCCCAAGGCGCGGCTGGACATCGAGCGATCGACCGTGCGCCGCCGTCTCAAGCTCGGCGCGTACCACGAACTGCGCCCCACCGAAGCCGAGAGCGGCTACCTGACCCTCGGCAATTCGCTCGACGCGTTCTTCTTCGGGCGGGACAACGGCGAGTACTACTACGCCACCGGGGCCGACCTGACCTGGCGTCCGCCCGCGATCGCGACGCAATCCTTCCAGGCCCGCCTCTACGCCGAGCGACAGTCGTCCGCGGAGACCAACACCAACTTCGCGCTCTTTCGGGCCTTCAACCGGAAATGGGATTTCCGGCCCAACGTGGCGGCCCAGGAGGTCGATGAGGCAGGGGCGGAGCTGCGTCTGTCGCCGTGGTGGGGGAACGATCCCGTAGGCGCCCGGTTCGGGATCGAGCTGTTCGGCCGCGGGGCCGTTTGGCGGGTGCCGGGGGCCGAGGGCAGCGAGGGGTATGGCCAGGGCAGCGCCACGGTGAGGGCGGTGGTCCCGGTACGGGGCGAGGGATGGCGGCAAGTGCGGCTCGGGATCGAGGCGGCCGGCGGACACACCTGGGGCGAGGCGCCGGTCCAGCGTTCCTGGTTCCTGGGCGCCGGAGGAACCCTGCGCGGCTACCCCGCCTCGTCGCTCTCCGGGTTGTCGTTTCTGCGAGGCCGCGTTGAACTCGCGCGAACCTACGAGTTCGTCGGCGCAAGCCTGTTCGGGGACGCGGGGTGGGCGGGGCCGGTCGGAGGATTCGACGCTGACGAAATCCTCTACGGGGTCGGCGTGGGCGCGAGCCTCCTCGACGGGCTCGTTCGACTGGACCTGTCCCAGGGGCTGAAGGGACCGAAGAAGGACTTCCGCGTCGAGCTGTACCTGGATCACATCCTGTAGGCCGATGCTTCTACTCCGCGACCGTCGCTGGTGGCGTTGTCTGCCGCTCGTCCTCGTGCTCCTTCTCAACTCACTCCTTACCGGTCCTGCTGGCGGTCAATCCCGGGAACGGACCGGCGCACAGGCCGCGGACCGAATATGGGGACGAGTGTTCACGAAGGCGGGCGAGCAGCATGAGGGATTCCTCCGTTTCGCTTCCGCGCGGCACGCGGCGAGCTGGGTCGATTCCTTCCAGATGGAGCAGTCGGTCGAAGACCAGCCGTTTCGCGCATGGGCCAAGGCTTCCCGCGGCGGTGCGCCCTCGGTGCGAACCGTCGAGCTGAAGGGCTACCGGATCACGTGGAACACGGACGAAGATGACTTCTCCCGCCGAAGCGGTGACTTTCCGGGCAGCAGGGTGATCCGCATTCCCTACGGATCCCTGACGCAACTCAGGGGGCAGCCGCCCCGGGGAAGGACCCAGTTCCTCACGGTGCAGCTTCGCAGAGAAGGAGCGGGGGACGGGGAGACCCCGCGGAGGCCCGAGCACGTCTGGTCCGGTGCCCGGCAGAGTCTCATTCTTCGCTACACCGAAGACTGGCGGGGCACCACGATCGAGGTGGAAGGTCCCGACGACGCTCGTGCGACCGTCGCCTTCAGAGACGTGGAGCGGGTGGAATTCGCGGTGGCGCCTGCTGGCCTGGCGCCCGGGTCGGGTCGGCTCTTCGGGACGATGGAAGACCGGTCGGGCAACTCGTTCACGGGGTTGGTGACCTGGGACGGGGACAAGGTGCTGCGGGCCGACACGCTGGACGGCTGGTTCGACGGGCCATTGCCTCGCCCGATTCCGTTGCGTGACATCCGTTCGATCGAGGGTGTCGGCCGAGAAGCCCGGGAGGGCGAGACCGGGGGCGCGCGGTTGACTCTGGCCACGGGAGAAGTGTTCGAACTGACCAAGGATCCCGGTGCACGGGGAAGTCCGGTCGCCGAGATCATGGTGGTCGACCCCGGACTCGGCACGGTGACCGTGGGTTGGGAGGACTTCGGCGTTCTGCACTTTCACGGTGCCGCGCAGGGCCCGGCCCGGCCGCAGGGGGATGGGGCGGCGCCAGAGGCCGTGGGCCGCACCTTCTTCGCCGCGAGCGTTCCTCTGCGGGGAACGGTTGTGACCGACGCCGGCGAGGAGATTGCGGGGCGCATCCGGTGGAGCACGTTGAAGGAATGGTCCTGGGACGTGCTTTCCGCATCCCTGGGCGGCACGGAAATGGCCGTGCGTTTCGCCAACATTCGGAGCATCGAGCAGCTCGCGGTCTCCGACCTGCCCCCGGACGGGACAACAGCTCCCACCCATCGGCTGGGCCGGGTTCGCGTCACCCTCCTGGACGGGCGCACCTACGAGTTGTTGGGCCATGGAGACCTGGGGTCGGGCAATACGGGCATTCTGGTGTGGTCGGCACCGCCGGGAGGAGAGTCGGACTCGACGGCCGGAGAGCCGGACTCGGCGCAGGCGCCAGCCTCGGATTCCGGCGACGCGGGGCCGACCGGCGACGCGCGTCCAAGCTGGCGGCTGATCAACTGGGAGGATGTCCGGATGGTGCGATTCGAGCACATGCCCCCAGGGGAACCCGAGTCGTGAGGCCGCGAACCCTGGCATTTGCCGTGGCGGCCGCGTGCTCTGTCTGCCTGCCCGAGCCCGCCACCGCCCAGACGCCGACGGAACAAACCGGATTCGCCGAGGACGCGTTTCTGGATCCGGTCGCCGGCGAACTCTTCACCATGGCCTTCGACGGCTGGGGCGAGCTGGGGGAGCGCGTCGAGCGCTACACGGCCCGGATCGACAAGCGGGTGTCGGTGGCCCTGCGCGGGCTGCGCAGGGACCGCGTGCTCTACAACAGTGAGACCGCGGTCCGCGCCTTCTGGGAGCGGAATCGCCGCCCTGTCGTTCAGCTTCTTGGCGCGCGCGCGCGCCACCCCGGACGCGAACTCGCGCTTGGGGCGTCCGACCTGGCCTGGCTCGATGAGGTTCCGTTCGACGCGCCGTTCGTACCCGGGAGCGACCAGCTCTTCGTCGGCTCGGACCATGGCGTGACAACGTTCATGCCCACAGAGAACGACTTCCTGCTCAAGCACCCGCTGAGTGAGGGAGCGGACACCCTCTACCGTTTTCGGAGCGGCGATACCACCACGATCACCCTCCCCGATGGCCGCCAGTTCGCCTCGGTGCGGCTCGATGTACTCCCACGGGTGTCGAGTCCGCACCTGATCAGCGGAACCCTATGGATCGATCCGGCCAGCGGGGCCCTGGTGCGAGGCGCCTACGGTGTGAGCCGGCGTCTGGACGTGGCTCGCGATATCCCTGAGTTCCGTGAGGAAGTGGCCGGGTCCATCGGGTATCGCCTGATTCCGGGGTTTCTGAAGCCGTTGGCGGCCGAAATGCGGCTGGTGGCGGTGGACTATTCCCTGTGGGATTTCAAGGTGTGGCTGCCGCGCAGGGTCCGCTACGAAGGCGAAGTCGCCATGGGGATGGTGAAGGTGCCTGTCGAGGTCGAGATCGCCTACAGCATCGAGTCGGTTGCGCTGAAGGACGAGGTGGTGGCGGAGGGCGGGGCGCGATCGCCCGCAGGCGAGTCCCTCACGGAGGTCCACTTCGAGACCGAGACCGAGGCGATGGCTTTCATCGCGCAGCTGCTGTCGGAAGACGGCGAGTTCACCTACCAGCCCGTCTCCGGGTTCTTGAGGGCGCCCGGCCGCCGGAGGAGTCTCTGGATCACGCCGGACGACCCCAGTCTCCTGGAAGACAGCCCTCACCTGCCACCGCCGATCTGGGAGAATGCCCCGGGATTCCTTTCGGACAGCGAAGTGGACGAGTATATCCGGCTCTTGGCGGGCATTCCCGTGCCACGGGCGAAAACGGCTCTCTGGAACTTCAGCTGGGGCTGGGGAGGGCAGGACCTGCTCCGCTACAACCGGGTCGAGGGTCCGGCCGTGGGAGGGCACTCCGTGTTGGCGTTGCCTGGGTCGTACAGCCTGGGTGCTTCAGCCCACTTCGGCTTCGCGGACCTGAGACCGAAGGTGCGGCTGGATGTGGAGCGCTCCACCGTGCTCCGCCGACTCGGGATCGGCGCCTATCACGAGCTTCGCGCGACAGATCTCGAGAGCGGCTACCTCGGCTTCGGCAATTCAGTCGACGCGTTTCTCTTCGGGCGGGACAACGGGGAGTATTTTGGCGCGACCGGGGCTGAACTGACCTGGCGTCCTCCCGCGACCGCGCGGCAGTCCTTCTCCTTCAGGGCCTACGCCGAGCGTCAGTGGGCGGCGGAGACCCACACCAGCTTCGCGCTCTTCCGGGCCTTCGATCGCGACTGGGAATTCCGGTCCAACCTCGCGGCGGACGAGGTCGAGGAGGCGGGGGGCGAACTGCGCCTGTCGCCGTGGTGGGGCCGGGATCCGGAGCGGGCCGAGTTCGGGATCGAGATCTTCGGCCGGAGTGCAGTGTGGCGGCGGGCGGGGGAAGAAGCCCGCGAGCACTACAGCCAGGCGAGCGCCACCGTGACGACGATCGTTCCGGTTCGGGGCCGGGGATGGCGGCGTTCGCGGCTGGCGTTCGAAGCCGCCGGCGGGCACACCTGGGGCCGCGCTCCGGTGCAGCGCTCCTGGTTCCTGGGGGGAGCCGGGAGTCTGCGCGGCTACTCCGCCTCGACGCTCTCCGGCCTCTCGTTTCTGCGGGGCCGCGCGGAGATGTCGCGAACCTTCGAGGGATTCGGGGGGAGCCTGTTCGGGGACGCGGGGTGGGCGGGGCCGGCAGGCGAGTTCGACGCCGATGACATTCTCTACGGGATCGGCGTGGGCCTGACCATCATGGACGGCGTCGCGCGCATCGATCTGTCGCAGGGGCTGAAGGGGCCGAAGAAGGGCTTCCGCTTCGAGCTTTATCTGGATCACATCCTGTAGGCTACGTATCCCGAGTCGGTCTCCCGTCGCACATTGGTGTATGTCCATCTCCTTCCAATACAGGCATGGGTGCCGGTAGGGTGCTCGTAGCGTGAGGCTGGGGACCCCCCAGGCGACCGCGGCACTGGTGTGCTTTGCCTCGGTGCCGGGTCCGGCGGGCGACTTCGAGTCCGGCGACATCCTGCGCGGGGTCGGCGTGGGCCTCAGCCTGCTCGACGGCGTGATGCGTCTCGATCTGTCGCGGGGGCTCAGCGGGTCGGCGCGGGGCATTCGCATCGAAGCGTATTTCGACGCGATTCTTTAGGGGGATTGACTCCGCGGGACGGCGCGACACCGTGGCGAACCGGGTGCTCGGGACTGCGGGACGCCTTCCGGGCCGGTCGCGAGTCCGATTCTGCGCCTCGCTTGACGGCGGCGATGGCGCAGGCTAACGAATGAGTGATCGACACCTCAACCCGGGGACACATCATGAGATTCAAGGCCGCGCTCGCCACCCTCACCCTCCTCACCGCCCCCGCCCTCCCCACCCCCCCCCCCCTCGCCGCGCAGGACGCATCCCGCGGGGAGATCGCGGAGCCCTTCAAGGTCGGCACCTTCGAGATCGACGGCGAGGCCCGGGTCGGCCTCGTGCTGCGGGACGCGCTCATCGTCGACATCGGCGCGGCCAACGGCGCGCTCGAACGCGACCCTGCCTACCCCCGCCTCCCCATGCCCGGCAACATGTTGGACCTGATCGGGCGCTACGAGTACGGCGTCAGGCTCCGCCTCTACGAAATCGTCAACCACCTCGCCGCCAACGACCTCATCGACGGCAGCATGCGGGCACCCTACATCCACGACGTCGCCGACGTGAGGACCCTTCCCCCGATCATGTACCCCGGCAAGATCATGAACGCGGCGGTGAACTTCTACAGCCACGTCAGCGAGACCGGGTCCGAGGAAGCGCGTGCGGAGGCGAGGCGGGCGCGGCGCGAGAACCGCGGCGTCCCCTACCTCTTCCTGAAGCCGAGCCGCGGCGCGGTGATCGGCAACGACGACGCGGTCGTCATCCCCTGGGGCCGGGACCGCACCGACTGGGAGGTCGAGCTCGGCACGGTGATCGGCCGCGCGGCCAAGTACGTCTCCGCCACCGAGGCGCAGGACTACATCTTCGGCTACACGGTCACGATCGACATCTCCGACCGGGGAGGACGCCCCCCCGGCGGGAATCCCACCACATCCGACTGGTTCGTCGGCAAGGGGCACGACACCTTCGCGCCGATGGGTCCGTGGATCGTGCCCAAGGAGTTCTATGGCGACCCGATGGAGAACCTGCGCCAGACGCTCAGCGTCGGCGGTGAGCAGATGCAGGAAGCGCGCGCGGGCGACATGATCCACACCCTCTACGAGCTCGTCGAGTACGGCTCATCCATCATCACGCTCTTCCCGGGCGACGTCATCAACAACGGGACGTCGGGCGGGGTGGGAATGGGGACGGCGGTCCGGGGCGCGCAGCGGTTCCTCCAGCCCGGTGATGTGATCGAGGCCACGATCGACGGGATCGGGACACTCACGATTCCGGTTGTCGCCGAGGATGAGCCGCCGGGGGGGACAGGCGCCAGGCTGCCTCCGGTGCGGAGCTATCGGGGGCGTTAGTGCCGGGGGCGGGACTTGAACCCGCATGGGATTGCTCCCGGGGGATTTTAAGTCCCCTGTGTATACCGATTTCACCACCCCGGCGGGTGCGTCGTGCGTGGGGCGCACCGCGGAGACGCCGAGCGCACCCGGGCCCCACCGCCACGCACAGGCCCCCTACAGTATCGACTTGCCGAGCGCGGACGCCACCAGCCCGACAGCAAGCAGGGCCGTGTGGTTCCGGTCGTCCAGGACCGGGTTGAGTTCGACGACCTCCAGGCTGAGCAGCCGTCCGGAGTGCGACGCCTTCTCGCACACCAGGTGACCCTCCCGGTACGTCAGACCACCCTGAATCGGCGTCCCGACTCCGGGGGCCAACCGCGGATCCAGCGCGTCCAGATCCAGAGACAGGTGGAAGCCGGCCGTTCCCGCCTCCGCCCGTCGCAGCGCTTCATCCATGCAGGCTCCCACCCCCCGTTCGTCGATCTCCGACATCGTGAAGACCCTGACGCCCAGCTCGGCGATCAGGGCCCGCTCCCCCGGATCGATCGACCGCGCACCCAGGACACTGACGTTCTCCGGCCGCACGGACGCCTCGGCGCCGACCAGGCGGTCGTCTCCGTGCCCGAGGAGGACGGCCAGCGGCATGCCGTGGATGTTCCCGGTGGGCGAGGTCTCGGGCCGGTTCATGTCCGCGTGGGCATCGACCCAGATGACGCCGATCGACGCGCCCAGCCGGCGGTGATGGTCGGCCACGGCGGCGACCGAACCGATCGAGAGCGAGTGGTCGCCGCCCAGAACCAGCGGCAGGCAACCCCGCTCCAGGCCCTGCGCCACCGCCGCGTGCGTACGCTCCGCGACCCTGGCGATCTCGTTGAGGAACGGCAGGCCGTTCATCCCGGACTAGGTGGTCTCGATGCCGCCGGCGGTGATCGTGCCGAGCTCCACCACCCGGTGCCCGATGCTTCTGATCTCGTCGCTGATGCCCGCGATTCGCATCGCGGAGGGACCCATGTCCACGCCGCGGCGGCCCGCCCCCAGATCGATCGAAACCGACACCAGCGCGATGTCCCGCCCGGCCGCGTTCCCTCCATCGGCACGCCGCCGCGGCGGCCCCTCGAAGGCACTACGCTCCGGTCCCGCACGCGTCGATGTCACGAATCCTCCTCTCCCGGCGCCACGCTGCCACGGCTCGTTGGACCCCTTCACCCGTTGACACTACTATTCCGTTGAAACGTAATGCCCTGAGCCGGACCGCTCACATCGGGGCCGCAGACCCTGCACCCGCGCGGGTTCCGCGGCTCGGCGAACTGTTCACCCCACTCGCACACGGAGGTCGGTGGCATGCAAGTCTTTGACCGAGGCGTGCGGGCAGCCCTGTTGCTGCTGCTCACACCCATCGCCACACTCGCGCAGGAGGAGGAACCGAGGGACCCCGACCGGGGACTTCCACTGGAGCCCGCCCGCTGGGCACGCTTCACCACCAACGAAGGGACCTGGATCTCCCTTGACGTCAGTCCGGACGGGCAGACGATCGTCTTCGACATGGTGGGCGACCTGTACTCGATGCCGATCACCGGCGGCGAGGCCACGCGCCTGACCAGCGGCATGGGCTACGACATGCAGCCGCGCTTCAGCCCCGACGGGGAGCGGATCGTCTTCGTCTCCGATCGGAGCGGGGACAACAATGTCTGGCTGATGCCGGCCGCGGGCGGCGAACCGACCCAGCTGAGCAAGGGGGTCGGCAGCTACTTCCTGTCGCCGGACTGGATGCCCGACGGGAAGTACGTGATCGTTTCGAGGTCCTACACGGGCCTCGAGAAGCTGTGGCTGTACCATGTGGATGGGGGGACAGGGCTGGAGATGGTCGGGGGCGCCGGTGGGGCGCGCATGCTGGGCGCCGCGGTCGACGGAGAAGGCCGATACATCTGGTTCGCCCAGCGCAACAGCACCTGGCAGTACAACGCCATCTTCCCGCAGTACCAGATCTGGATGTACGACCGCAAGACGGGCACCCGGACGCCGATGACCAACCGCTACGGTTCGGCGTTCCGGCCGGCGCTCTCGCCAGACGGGATGCTGCTGGCCTACGGAAGCCGCGAGGACGCCGATACGGGTATGCGCCTGCGCGAACTGGACTCCGGCGAGGAGCGGTGGCTGGCCTACCCGGTGCAGCGCGACGACATGGAGTCGACGGCGTCGATGGACGTGCTCCCCGGCTACTCGTTCACGCCTGAGTCGGACGCGCTGGTGATGTCCTACGGCGGGCGCATCTGGCGCGTGCCGGTCGACGGGAGCGACCCGGAGGAGATCCCCTTCACGGTCAACGCCGAGGTGGCGATCGGGCCCGAGGTCGAGTTCGAGTACCCGATCGAGGACACGCCCACCTTCACCGTCAAGCAGATCCGCGACGCGCGGGCCTCGCCCGACGGCAGCCGCATTGCGTTCGTCGCGCTCGACCGGCTGTACGTGGCGGACCTGCCCGACGGGGAGCCGCAACGCCTCACCGGCGACGAGGTCGGCGAGTTCCAGCCGGTGTGGTCGCCGGACGGGAGTTACGTCGCCTACGTGACCTGGGACGACGTCGCCGGGGAGGGCCACATCCGGCGCGTTCCCGCGGGTGGGGGCGCGTCCGCCAACCTGACGACCGCGCCGGGCTACTACCAGCAGCTCGCGTGGTCGCCCGACGGAGAGCGGATCGTGGCGGTGCGCGCGGCTTCGCGAAATGTGCGCGACGCGCTGGGCACCGGGGCGTCCAGCCAGGGCGCCGAGTTCATCTGGATCCCCGCCGGCGGGGGCGACGAAACGGTGATCGGGCCCACGCTGGGACGCCGCGCGCCGCACTTCACCCAGGATCCTGACCGCATCTACTACTACGGAACGGCCCGCCCGGACCCGATCCCGGGATCGCCTCCGGCACCGGCGCTCGGCACCGCGCTCTCGTCCGCGCGCTGGGACGACACCGACAAGCGGGCGCACGTGCGGGTGACGGCACGTACCAACGCCGCGGCCGGCAGCCTTCGCCCCGGATATGAGCTCTCCGAGAACAGTGACCTGCTGCTGCCACAACAGGTGTTCGACGACCCGGAGGACGAGCCGCGCGAGACGGGTTTCCCCCAGTCGGCGAGCCTGATCCAGATGGCGCCGCAGGGCGACCAGGCGCTGGCCTGGATCGGGGACAACCTGTACGTGGTGACGGTTCCCGACCTCGGCGCGGCGGTGCCGGCGATCGAGGTGGCCAAGCCGGATTCGGCCGCGGTTCCGGCACGCAAGCTGAACGACCTGGGCCTCGAGTTCCCCTCCTGGGGCGCGGACGGCCGCACGGTGCACTGGTGGCTCGGCAACGCGCTCTTCACCTACGATCTGGACGCGGCCGCGGCGGACCCCGACTACGCCCCGTCCGAGCAGCAGATCGAAGTGACCGCCGAGCGCGACATACCGCACGGGACGGTGGTGCGGCGCGGCGCGCGGGCGATCACCATGAACGGCGACGAGATCGTCGAGAACGCCGATGTCGTGGTCACGAACAACCGGATCGTGTCGGTTTCGGCGGGTCCGGGTGAG
>JAPOOQ010000582.1 GCA_026713345.1 Gemmatimonadota bacterium
CCCAGCGGCCTCTTCATCGACCCCGACGACATCCTCTACGCCGGCGACGGCCTCTCGGGCGACCTGCGCACCGGCCCGCCGGACCCGTGGCGCAGCAACTTCGGCTGGGAGAAGGGCATCCGCATCGGCGACCTGAGGAACGAGCAGGCCTGGGTCACCTACTTTATCCCGCAGCACGACGAGGACGTCGGCCCCGGGATCGAGTTCCTCGGAGTTGATCTCGCCGGCAACATCTATGCCGGCGAGATCAACCGGATGCGGCTCACGCGGTACGTACCGGTGCGGCCGCTGCTGATCGGGGGGAGGCGGTAGCGGCTGGAGCGTCCCTGCGCCGGACGCCCCCTAACGCGCCAGCGAGAACGGCGTCATCGCGACCTGGTCGCCCCACCAGACCGCGAACGTGCCGCCGTCCGCCGTCATGTTGGTGAAGAAGATGACCAGCTGGTCGGAAGTCATCTCGACCGTTTGCACACTCATCGTGGCGCGCAGGACGTCCCGGTCGTCGGTGTATCCGTAGGCGCCCCAGAGCTGGTCCGGATCATTCACCGGGAAGCTGTCCGAGGCGCCCCAGTTGGAGATGATCAGTGTCCACTCGTCTTCGCTCAGGTCGGCGAACAGGCTGTACTCCCCCGCCGGCAGCCGCTGGTCCCCGAACATCAGGTCCGCCTCGGTCATCAAGCGGGTCGACCGGTCGGCGCCCAGCCGCCACACGGGTGCGCCGGCGAGCATGCGCTGGCCGTACTCGCTGCCCGAGCCGAACATGTCGCGGCCCCGCAGGATCGGGCGGCCGTAGTCGACGACGATCCACGACCCGCCAACGTAGCTGCGGCCTTCGTAGGTGCCACCGAGATGTGTAGAGGCTTCGCCGCGGGGGCTGAGCGGTCGCTCCTGGGCGTCGAGGGTGGTGGCGAACGCGAGGGCCAGCGCGGGGGCGAGGGCCAGGGAAGCCAGCGAACGGGCAATCTTCATCGGGGTCTCCGGGCGTGAGGAGGACGGGGTATCGGGAGTATTGTAAACGCTGCGTGCCGGGCCGGGAAGTGAAGTTGCGCCACACGGCACCATGTTCATATGGTAGGAAATCACAGATTTTCATAGAATGGATTCCTCTCCGTCCCTCCGAGACCCGCCCACCCGGTTGCGGGGCGGCTGGATCCTGAAGCAGATCCTCGGACGCGCCCTGCTGCCGCACCACGTCGTTCGCTGGATCCGCCGCCGCAGGACCCACCGGCGCGTCCCGACCGTGCATGCCAACGCCCAGCTGCTCCTCTACAACCGGATGCTGCCCGGCGACTTCCTGCACTACGGGTACTTCGACGATCCCGAGACCCCGCCAGCGGCGATCAGCTTTGAGGACATCCATCGCGCCCAACTCCGCTACGCCGAGAAGCTGGTGGAGCGGATCGAGCACCCCGACCGGTCGGTGCTCGACGCGGGCTCGGGAATGGGCGGCATGCTGGGCCTCCTCCGAACCGCCGGCTACGAAGTCACCGGACTGACCCCCGACCGCTTCCAGGTGAAGCACATCGGGCGCAACTACCCCGGCATACCCGTCCTGCACTGCCGTTTCGAGGACATGCTTGCGGACGCCGGCACCGGTCGATTCCGGGCACACTTCGGCACCGTCATCCATTCGGAATCGATCCAGTACATGGAGCCCGGCGGCGTCTTCGCCGTGATGCGCGAGATCCTTGCGCCGGGCGGGACCTGGATCGTGGCGGACTACTTTCGAGACGGCGACTCCGTCCGCCCGGCCACCCCGGAGCGCTCCGGCTGGCGCCTCGGCCGCTTCCGTTCCCAGCTGGGCGCAAACGGGTTCGTCATCACCGACGAGACCGACATCACCGCCAACGTGCTGCCCACCCTCGGCTTCGCCCACCTGCTCGCCAACCGCATCGGCCTGCCCGCCGTGGACTTCGCCGTGGACAAGCTGCGGGCGAAACAACCCGCGC
>JAPOOQ010000583.1 GCA_026713345.1 Gemmatimonadota bacterium
CAGCTGCCCCCCGAGGCGCTCGTCGTCGAACCCCCCCCTGCCGATGGGCGCGTGCAGGCTGCCGGTCTTGTCCACGCGGTACTCGATCTTTCCGCCCTTGATTTCCTTGATGGCGCGGCCAACGTCGGGGGTGACGGTGCCGGCCTTGGGCGTCGGCATGAGGCCGCGCGGCCCCAGGATCCGGCCCAGGGGACCCACCATCCGCATCAGGTCGGGGGTGGCCACGCAGACGTCGAAGTCGAGCCAGCCCTCCTTGATCTTCGCCACGTAGTCGACCCCGATGAAATCGGCGCCCGCCTCCCGGGCCTCGTCCTCCCTGTCGCCCTGGCAGATCGCAAGCACGCGCACTTCCTTCCCCGTGCCGTTGGGGAGAACCACCGTCCCGCGGACGATCTGGTCGGCCTTGCGCGGGTCGACCCCGAGGTGCGTCGCGACTTCCACGCTCTCGTCGAAACGCGCGTAGGCCATCTTCTTGACCTGTCCCAGCGCGTCCTTCGGCGAGTGCCGCTCCACGCGGTCGTAGGAACCGCGGGCTTCCGAGTACTTCCTGCTGCGTCTAGGCATCTGGACTTTCCCGTCCCTCAGGCTGTCAGTTCACCGTCGACGGTGATCCCCATCGAGCGCGCGGTTCCACTGATCATTCGCATCGCCGAGAGGATGCTGTCGGTGTTCAAGTCGGGCATCTTCGCCCGGGCGATCTCCCGGACCTGGTCGACGGACAGCGAAGCCACCTTGTCCGACTGCGGCGTCTGGGAGCCCTTCTCGACCCCCACCGCCTTCAGGATCAGGAAGGAAGCGGGCGGCGTCTTCGTAATGAAGGAGAAGGAGCGGTCCGCGTAGACGGTGATCTCGACCGGCGTGAGCGTGCCCGCCTGCTTCTGCGTCTGCGAGTTGAACTGCTTGCAGAAGTCCATGATGTTCACGCCGTGCTGTCCGAGCGCCGGCCCGACCGGCGGTGCCGGATTGGCCTGGCCCGCCGGGATCTGCAGCTTCACGAACCCGAGGACCCGCTTCCTGACCTTTTTCTTCGCCATATCGTCAAGACTCCCCTAAAACTAGAAACCTCTGAGCTGGGTGAAATCCAGCTCCACCGAAGTCGGCCGCCCGAAAAGCGAGACCTCGACCTTCACCTTGCCCTTCTCGGGATAGACTTCCTGGACCGTACCGGAGAAGTCCGTGAAGGGCCCCTGGATGACTTCCACCACCTGGCCGGCGCGGAAGGGGATTTCCTCGCGCCCCTCCACCTCTTCGGCCTCCTCGATTCCGAGGATCCTGTTGACCTCCTCCTCCCGGAGCGGCTGGGGGTCGCCCCCCTGGGTGACGAAGCGCACCCCCTTCATCGCGCTGATCGCGTGTTCGGTGCGCTCGTTCAGAATCATCCGCACCAGCACGTAGCCCGGGTACAGGGGCTTGACCACGGGCACACGCTTGCCCCGCCGGATCTCGACCACCTCCTGCGTCGGAACCAGAACCTCCAGGATTTCCCCTGCAGGCTCGGAATTCCGGTCGATCTCCTGCTGGATCATCCGCCGGACCCGGTTCTCGTGGCGAGCCTGGGTCTGGATCGCATACCAGCGCTCGTCGTCGCTCAACTGCCGAACATCCCCATGATGAAGTCGACGAGGACAAGCTTCGAGAAGAAGTCCATTACCCAGATCACGAGCGCGAGGATGAGGGTGAACACGATCACGACCCACGTGGCGTTCCGGAGCTGGTCGCGGTCGGGCCACGTGACCTTCCCCATTTCGGCAATGCATTCGTCGATGAACGTCTTGGTGTTTGCGATGCGTCCCATGATTCTTCCTACTCGATGATGGAGGTAACGACGCCGGCGCCCACCGTGCGCCCGCCTTCACGGATCGCGAAGCGGAGTTCCTCGTCCATCGCGATCGGCGTGATCAGCTCCACCTCCATCTGTACGTTGTCCCCCGG
>JAPOOQ010000584.1 GCA_026713345.1 Gemmatimonadota bacterium
CTTCGACCGGCTGGTCATCCGCGGCGCGATCGTCATCGACGGCACGGGCGCCCCGCCCCGCGGCCCCGTCGACATCGTCATCGAGGGCAACCGCATCGCGCGCATTGCGGGCGTCGGCTACCCCGGCCTTCCCATCGACGCATCGCGGCGCCCGGCCCCCGGCACCCACGAGATCGACGCGCACGGCATGTACGTCCTTCCCGGCTTCGTCGACCTGCACCTCCACACCGGCGGCCTGCCGAAGACCCCGCAGGCCGAGTACGTCTACAAGCTGTGGATGGCGCACGGGGTCACGTCGGGGCGGGGCATCGAATACGGGCCGGTGGACTTCTCGCTCTCCGAACGCGAGCGCGCCAACAACAACGAGATCACCGCGCCGCGCATGTTCGTCTACCAGCGACCGGGGCAGGGGTGGGACGGCGGGCCCGTGCGAACCCCGGAACAGGCGCGCGAATGGGTCCGCTGGGCGCACGACCAGGGCATCGACGGGATCAAGTTCGTCGCGCACCCGCCGGAGATCATGGAGGCGATGCTCGACGAGGCCGGCAAGCTGGGGATGGGCAGCGTGGCGCACCTCGCCCAGCTCGGCGTCGCGCAGATGAACGCGGTCGACGCCGCGCGCCTCGGCCTCGGCACGGTCACCCACTTCTACGGCCTCTTCGAGGCGCTCTACGACGACCACGACGTGCAGCCCTGGCCGTCCGACATGAACTACGCCAACGAGCAGCACCGCTTCGGCCAGGTCGTGGCCCAGTGGGACATGATCCACCCGCAGGGAAGCGACGAATGGAACCCCATGCTCGCCGAACTGCTCTCGCACGGCGTCATCCTCGACCCCACCATGACCGCCTACCTCGCCAGCCGCGACGTGATGCGCGCCCGCACCGCCGAGTGGCACGAGCGCTACACGCTGCCGAGCCTGTGGGACTTCTACGAGCCCAGCCGCGAGAACCACGGCTCCTACTACTACGACTGGACCACCCACGACGAGATCCGGTGGAAGAACTTCTACCGCGTCTGGATGGACCTCCTCGACGACTACAAGGACATGGGCGGCCGCGTCAGCGTGAGCTCCGACGCCGGGTTCATCTACAACCTCTTCGGCTTCTCGACGATCGAGGAGATGGAGCTGCTGCAGGAAGCCGGCTTCCACCCTCTGGAGGTCATCCGCGGCGCGACGATGCACGGTGCCGAGGCGCTCTTCGAGCCGAAGGGGCAGCCGATCGAGTTCGGGATCGTGCGCGAGGGGCTGCTGGCCGACCTGGTCATCGTGCCGGAGAACCCGATCGACAACCTCAAGGTGCTTTACGGTACAGGCCACGAACGGCTGAACCCGGAGACGGGCGTGAAAGAGCGCATTGGCGGAATCAGGTACACGATCAAGGACGGGATCGTGTATGACGCGCGGCAGCTGCTGGAGGATGTGGCGCGGATGGTGGAGGAGCAGAAGAAGCAGCGGGCAGCGGTGGGGGGCTCGTGAGCGTGGGGAGGGGCAGCCTGAGGTCGAATGCCCGGACGGCATTGGGGCTTTGACAGAGTAGTATCAGGTGTCTTCATCTAAGTGAAATCGCCGTCCGGGTTCTCCCTTCGCTTTCGCATGTAGCACGGTCTGGAGTTTCCGAACGCTCACCGACCCTGTTAGGCTCGCGCCAGTGGTCATGTCCCTGCCTCCTTTCCGTACCGTTCCCAACTCAGGGCCCCTTCCCTCGGCGGTCATTACCCCGCGTCTCAGTACTACTGGCGCATCCGCCACCCTGCCGGCCCGGCCTGCCCCTCGCGGGGTTCCGGTTGCCGCGTGCACGGCACCGGCGGGGCTTCCCGTGTTGCTACGCATTCCATCTTCCGCACCGCGCGCGACACGTCGCGGGCATCGGAGCGAATCAGGAGCCACTCGTCGCCGAACCGGTCAGGCGGACCCAACACAACCCGTCCCCGGCTTCGTCGATGGCGACCACTTCGCGGGCGTGTATCTTCCGCCCGTAGGCCTGCTCGATGATTCCGCTGTCGCCCCGGTATAGAGCTGCCCCCGCGAAGGTGTGTACCTGCCCATCGGTCCCGGGGTACCAAGATGCTGACGCGGGGCTCCGCCCCTTCGACCTCCAACAGAACAGACCTCCGCCCTCCCCGAGCCATCGCAGGGCGCTTGTCCGCGAGCGTGGCTCGCGTGTCACCGTATGATGGGCGGAAGTCTCCTGACCACCACCGACTCGACATCCATCTCGTTACTCTCGATGAACGCGACCAGGCCGTCCGGACCGAAGGCGTCCGGCAGCGTGATCGATCCCGGCGCAAATGTCCCTATGTATTCGCCTGGGGAGGTCAAGACATCGATGGCGCCGTCCGAGTCGGGGAAGCCATCTTGGCGCTGTACCCAGATCCCGCCGTTCCAAGTCACGGTCAATGCTTGGATGACCGAAAGCTCAGGGTAGAAGGAAACATCGACGCGTCCCAAGCTTCGCCACCCGGCACGCTCGGCTCGAAGCTGGTCGGCGGCCTGCCGCGCATGCCAAGCCTTCTGCATCGTTGGCGTCACCGGCTGCGGGCCGATGGGCCGAGTGATTACACGCGCTAGGCGCGCACCGCCATCGGAATCAGGTGAGGTGAGCTTGAGCCTGTAGGTTGACGAATCGCTGAACACGATGCTGCCGTCCGGCAACACCCCGTACAAGAGCTCGGGCTCGAAGATGGCGGGCATGGATATTGGGCCGAATCCCATGCTTCTGGCCGCGTCCATGACCGGGGATTCCGGCAACCAGCCCTCCGCGATGGTCTCCGCCTGCGCGACATCGCCCGCGAGGGACAGTCGCCGAAGGGGGCGCGTGGTCCACCCACGCATGCTTGTCGCGGAAGCCTCGGTCAGCAGGTGCCCGCCACGAGGGTCACCCTGGGTGTTCGTGTTCATCTGCATGTCCTCGGGCATGCGCACCATGCGGACGTAGCGGCCTGCGGGGTCGAAGATGTGATAGGCCCGGTGTCCCGCGTTACCCACGACCGTAGTGCCGTCTCGCATGACCACATAGCTGTTGGGCCACTTGAACTCGCCCGGCCCGTCGCCCATCCTGCCGAACTCGTGCAGGAATCCTCCCGCCGCGTCGAAGACAACGACCCGCAGGCTCGTCGGGATTGCGAGTTCGGCTGGCAAGCCCGCCATCAGTACTCCATCGAAGACGTAGAGGTTGCCCCCCTCGTCGAACGCAAGCTTGACGATGGCCGTAAAGTTCTCCCGTGGTTCCCCGATGGTTGTTCCGACCCGGAATACTTCCTCGAAGTCGGGTTCCAAGTAGCGTTCTTCGGCCGGAAGCTCGATCACCTCCTGGGCGCCAAGCGGCGCGGCGAGGCCCGCAATCGCGGCCAAGGCTATCATTGTTCCGTTCATGGGTAGCACCGCAGCTTGGGATAGGTCCGAAGGGAGCTTACCGCCCAATGTACGGCATAAGAAAGCGGTGGGCACCCCGGAAGCCGGAGAGCGCGCACAGGGCATATGGGCCCGAGGCGGCGCCCCTCGGGGTGCAGGGTGGTCGAGGCCGTCATCAGTTCACCGACTCCAGCATCCCCGGACACGGCCCGCCGCTGACCCGGCGCAGCGGGTGGAGTGCCACCTTGTTGGCGTAGGTGTGGATGGTCCTGACCGTCCGTCCGTTTTCGCGCCCCACTTCGCGGTACCTGTACGCCACGAGCGCACTGTCCTGATAGATGCCCTGAAATGTGGGCTGTAGCATGTTCGGTTCCGGGTTGCGTATGATCGCGTGGCAGCCGCTCGCGGGATCGAGCACGGCACCCACGGCCCTGAATCCTCCGGGCCGGTCGAACAGGGTGATGAAGGAAACGCCGAGTAGCACGACATGGCCCCGGCCATCGGTCTCGAGTAGTGGTCCCACCGTCAACGCCTGGTCCGCAGCGAGTTCGGCCGGGATCGGCAACCGGCCCTCGCGATTGCTAGCGCGGTAGTAGACGAAGAGGGAGTCCGTCTTGTCGGAGTGCTCAAGCACGACGAAAGCGGCATCCTGCGTACACAGGATTCTGGCGGCGCCGGCTTTCCACACCCGGTCCGTGATCCCCTCCACCTCAATCCACTCGTCGGGATTGCTGCCGAGCATCAAGACGTTGGGGCCGATCCCCTCCTCGACACCATCGTGGCCTCGCCTCAAGACACCGCCCACGATGGGCACCGCTGGCTGGCCATCGAAGTCGCATACCGAGCCGTCACGTCTCGCTGGCGCGTTCGGGGTCCATCCGCCGACGTATTCGCCTTGCGGGCCGTACTCAAGCACCCGTACCATCCCGGCGATGTACACGCGGCCGTCCGGTGCGACCGCGACGCTCTGGACGCCTTCAGGCAGCTCCCTTGGTCCGTGACCCTTGGGCGCCAAATAGGTCCGGACCCTTTCGCCGGTCAACAGCGAGAAGCCCAGGATCCCCTCGGGCTCCTCGGAATCCCGGACGTAGAAGATACCTCGCTCATGGTCGATAGCCGCTCGCCACAGGATGGCACGCCATGGATCGTCGATGATGGTTCGGCCAGCGGAATATTCGATGACGAGTTCCTGCTGGCCGTGGGCGGTGCCCCCGGCGACGCAGGTCGCCAGGGCTGCCAACCCAGCCCCTGCCACTGCGAGTGTTCCCGGGTGGGATCTGTGTCTCAGTCTCATCTTCATCCCGTAGTCCGGCTCCTGTCCGGTGGGCCGAGCACGGAGCATCGGCGCAACTCTCCGATGCGACACCCCCGTCGCAGGAAGCCTTCGACAAGTCACCAGAGCGCGCGACGCTATCCGGGGGCGAATGGCGCTGCGCCTGTCGGCCAACCTACTTTCGCTCAATGTGTCGCTTCGTTTGACGCGCAGCCAGTGCCCGAAGGTGTTCCTGTAATGACCATACCACCGACGGCCAGGGGGGTTGCAACTGCCCCCGAGCCTCTCTGGACCCCCTCACGGGAGCGCGTGGGCGCGTCCAATCTGGCGAGCTTCGCAGCCTGGTTGGCAGAGCGCGGCGCGGATCCCCGCTACCACCCCCTCTGGCGCTGGTCGATCACGGAACAGGAGGCCTTCTGGGCCGCGCTGTGGGAGTGGTGCGGCGTCGTTGGCGAGCGCGGCGGCCGCGTCCTCGGCGCGGGCGCCGGGATGCCGGGCGCCCGCTCCTTCCCGGACGCGCGCCTCAACTTTGCCGAGACCCTCCTGCGCCGCCGCACCGACGACCCCGCCATCATCGCCTGGTCGGAGGCCGGCTCGCGCCGGGTGGTGAGCTGGCGCGAGCTGCACGACCTCACGTCGCGCGTCGCCCAGGCCATGCGCAACGCCGGAATCGGCCCCGGCGACCGCGTCGCCGCGCTGCTCCCCAACGTGCCCGAGGCCATCGTGATCCTCCTCGCGGCCGCGTCGATCGGCGCGGTCCTCTCCACCGCATCACCCGACTTCGGCGTCCGCGGCGTGATCGACCGCTTCGGGCAGGTCGAGCCGCGCCTCCTCTTCGTCACGGACGGCTACAGCTACCGCGGGAAGCGCTACGAGACGCTCGCGCGCGTCCCGGAGATTGTCGCGGGGCTCCCGACGGTGGAGCGGACGGTGGTGGTGCCGAACCTGGGAGACGCACCGACCGCCATCCCGGACACCATCCCCCTCAACGACTTCATCGCCCCTTACCCACCCACCGAAATCCCCTTCGCCCGCCTCCCCTTCGACCACCCCCTCTACATCCTCTTCTCATCGGGCACGACCGGTGTGCCGAAGTGCATCGTGCACCGCGCGGGCGGCGTCCTTCTTCAGCACCTCAAGGAGCACCGGCTCCACTGCGATGTCCGCCCCGGCGACCGCGTCTTCTACTTCACCACGCTGGGCTGGATGATGTGGAACTGGCTGGTCTCGGCGCTCGCGTCGGAGGCCACGATCCTTCTCTACGCCGGCCCCCCCGTCCCCCCCGGCGACGGCGCGCTCTTCGACTTCGCCGAAGCCACCGCCATGACCCTGCTCGGCACCTCGCCCGGCTACCTGGATGCGCTGCGCAAGTCCGGATTCCGCCCCCGCGAGTCCCACGACCTGTCCTCGCTGCGGACCGTCATCTCCACCGGCTCCCCCCTTTCGGCAGCGGGCTTCGAATACGTGTACGAGCACGTCAAGCGGGACGTCCACCTCGCGTCG
The DNA here is from genome assembly GCA_026713345.1 of Gemmatimonadota bacterium. GTDB lineage: Bacteria > Gemmatimonadota > Gemmatimonadetes > Longimicrobiales > Gaopeijiaceae > Bin94. The sequence continues at coordinate 6,132 of JAPOOQ010000584.1, forward strand.
GTCTCCGGCGGCACCGACCTGTGCGCCTGCTTCGTGGGCGGCGTCCCGACCCGGCCCGTGCGCGCCGGCGAGATCCAGGGCCCCGTCCTCGGCATGGCCATGGACGTCTTCGCCGACGACGGCACCCCACTCGACGCGGGCAAGGGCGAGCTGGTCTGCACCCGGCCCTTCCCGTCGCTGCCGCTGGGGTTCCTGGACGACGACGACGGCTCCCGCTACCGCGCCACCTACTTCGACCGCTTCCCGGGCGTGTGGCACCACGGCGACTACGCCGAGAAGACGGCGTCGGGCGGCTACATCATCCACGGGCGCTCGGACGCAACGCTGAACGTGCACGGGGTGCGGATCGGCACGGCCGAGGTCTACCGCCCGGTCGAAGCGATGGATGAGGTCGCCGAAGCGCTCTCGATCGCGCAGCTGTGGGGGGCCGGCGAGCGCATGCTCCTCTTCGTGCGGCTGGCCCCCGAAGTGCGGCTAGACGAGGAACTCGAGGGCCGGATCCGTGCCGTGCTGAGGACGCAGGCGAGCCCGCGCCACGTGCCCGCCAAGGTGGTGCAGGTGCCGGATATTCCGCGGACGAGGAGTGGGAAGATCGTGGAGCTGGCGGTGCGGGCGGTGGTGCACGGGGAGCCGGTGAGGAACGTGGAGGCGCTGGCGAATCCGGAGGCGCTGGAGTGGTTCAGGGTAGGATGAACCCACCGCACCGGGAGCCTCCGCGCCGGGGCGGGTGACGGTCGCGAAAGGCTGCCAAGCCGACGGAGTTCTGGAATTGTACATATTGTATATAGTGTACTCACACCCGAGAAAGTAAGGAGACCTCAATGACCAGAGTTGCCGCCTCCAAACTGCGAACCACGATATCGGACGTCCTCGACCGCGTGGTCCATCATGGCGAGCGGATTGCGGTCGAGCGGTATGGAAAGCCGGTGGCCGCCCTCGTCAGCCCGGAGGACCTCGAGCTCCTCGAGGCGATCGAGGACCGGATCGATATTGAGGCGGCCCGGAAGGCGCTGAGGGAACCCGGCAGGCGGCGTTGGGACGAAGTAAGGGCAGAACTCGCTCTGCAGGACGACCCCGCGTCTTGACCGACATTCCGCGATACACCGTCTACCTCAAGCCCGCGGGGGAACGGGCGCTGAGGAAGATCGCCGATCGTACGGCCCGCCGACGCATCACCCGGGCGATCGACGGACTCGCCACGACCGCGCGGCCGCCCCAAGCCGTGAGGATTCAGGGTTCCGACGGGCTGTTGCGCATCCGCGCCGGTGACTACCGGATCATCTACACCGTCGAGGACGTCACTCGCGCGGTGCTCGTCGTCATGATCGGCCACCGCCGCGAGGTGTATCGGCGATGAAGAGCGAGAAACAGAGAGGAAAAATGGGCAACACGGGACTCAGGATCCGACGCGTTCCTCTGCGGAGCAACGGCGCGCCAAGGGTGGCTGAACGGAGGACTCCAAGCCTGGAGGGGATGGCGGTCGTCTGGATGGTCGCACTGGTGGTCATTCCGGCCCGTGAAGCAACTGCTGGGCAGGCGACGGATCTTCGTGTGGATACGCTTGACGGACGCGTGTACGTATCCAACCCGGACCTGGCCGTCGCCGGTCGGCCAGGTGACCTGACACTCGGTGAGGAGTTGCGCATCGGAGCGGTCACTGGAGATTCCTTGACCGATCCGGCGGTGTTCGGCGACGTGATCGGCTTGGCCGTGGATGACTTGGGCAGAATCTACGTGGCGGATGGCCAGTCGCATGAATTCCGGGTATTCGACTCGGAGGGGGGGTTCCTCAGGCGCTTTGGTCGGAGGGGGGAGGGTCCCGGTGAGTTCGCGGAACTGGGAGGCATTCTGTTGCACCCAAGCGGACTGTGGGCCATGGACCGTCGGGCCAGGAGGCTTACGGTCTTCGACTCGCTTGGCAATGTCCTCGCTACCACTCCGCACCACGACAAGGTACTTAATTCGCGGTCCTGGGAGCCGATTGTGAATTCTGCAGGGGACCTGTTTGAAGAAGACTGGGGGTCCCCGCCGTGGGCTACACGCATCTTCAGGGTTGAGATCCAGAACCTCGGTGTGTCAGTGGTTGATACCCTGGCGCTGGCGGAGGTGTCGGCTCCGACGCGCACGTTTGAATCACGAGGACCAGGCGGGTCGCGGGGCATACAGATGGTCACGGCCCCGAGCAACGCCCCGCGTTGGTCCGCTGACTGGGAGGGTAATCTCTGGTACGGCAACTCATCGGAATTCAAGCTTCACAAGACGAGCCCGACTGGCGACACCGCGCTCACTGTGGAACTGCGTCGACCCCCGGTTCCCTTGGAGCGGCGTCAGTTGGATAGCCTTTCGGAGGCGACGGGCTTTCCCGTGGCTGACCTTCCGAGACACCGGGACGTACTGGGTTCCATACATGTCGCCCGAGACGGGCGGATCTGGATCCTCGATCCGCTGTGGAAGCGTCGGCCGAGTGTCCGAGTCTCGACCGGATGGGACGTCTTCTCCCCCGAGGGATACCATTTGGGGAGAGTCGAGCCACCGATCCCATTGCTCAGCTTCCCACGCCCGGTCTTCGGCAATGGTGTGATCACCGGGGTCGCCCAGGACGAGTTGGGGATCCAGTATGTCGTCCGCTTGAGGGTAGGCGAACGGCGCAGGTAGGAATGGACACGCTCACCATGGGCGTCGTCCGGCACGGTGACTGCGCGGAGAGATCGGCGGCGGGCGGCTACCCGGAGGGGGATGTAAAGAAAACCTTACCAATGGTAAAGCCTGGTTTACGGAATCCCCGTGTTGCATGGTCCGTAGAGTGGCCTGGCAAATGCTAGTGATACCTCGACGCCTGCCACGGGAGGGAAGAAGCGTGACTTTCGGCGGCGGAAACGCATCGGAAGCGGACCGTGTGCTCTCGTGGACCGTCAGGGTCCTCTCCCGGGGCGAGGGCCCGTTCGTGGAGTTCGGAGTGACCATATGAATTGTGCAGGACCAGTTATGACCGCCAGCCATCCCGACCACAACCCACTGTTACTGCTGGGGTTACAAACGGTATGACTCCGATTGCCGCCCATATGACCGATCGCGGCTCAGCCGGATCCGCCTACGGCGTCGCTTCTAGGGTGGTCCATGGTGATGCTCCATCAATTCGTTAGGAGTACAGATGACGGGAGGCTCGTACCCCGCGTTGCGACACACCCCTTCGATCCGGGATCTCATAGTCGCATTGGCGATGTGGCGGAAGTTCCATGTCACCACCACTCGCGGGTTACCTGCTGGAGGGCCACGACGACGATGTCGCGCGAAGGCCGGGACGTGAGGTAACTCACGACCGATGTCTCGATGTATGCGGTGGGCGTCATCCTTCAGCCGGATGGGACTGATTTGGCTAGC
>JAPOOQ010000585.1 GCA_026713345.1 Gemmatimonadota bacterium
AGATGAACGGAGCGCATTCCCTCGGGCTGCATCCCACCGGGCAGACCCACGACTTCCGGGCGGTGATGGAGCGGATGAGGTCGGCCCGCGCCACCGTCGCGCACCACGACGACCCCGAGCGGTTCCGCAAGATGGGTGTTGCCGTGCACTTCGGAGCCGCCCGCTTCACCGATCCGTCCACGGTGGAGGTGGACGGCGTGGGAACGATCCGCTCGAAACGCTTCGTCATCGCAACCGGGGCGGTGCCGGCCATCCCCCCCATCTCGGGGCTGCAAGAGGCCGGCTACTGGACCTACGAGACGGTCTTTGACGAGAACGAGCTGCCGGAGTCGATCGCGATCCTGGGCGGGGGGCCCATCGGGACCGAATTCGCGCAGGTCTTCGCCCGGCTCGGGTCCCGTGTCACGCTTCTGGAGATGGCCCCCACCATCCTCATCAAGGAGGATCCCGACGTGGCCGTGTTCATGCAGCGCCTGCTTGCCGAAGAGGGTATCGAGGTGTGCACGGGGGCCGCCGTCAGCGCTGTCCGGAGCGAGGGGGGCCGCAAGGTGGTGGAGATCAATGGAGGAGATCCGGTCGCCGTCCATGAGGTCTTCGTCGCGACGGGCCGGCGCCCCTTCACCAGAGGACTGGATCTCGATGCCGCCGGAGTCCGCACCAGCCGCGGGACGGTCGTCGTGAATCCCCACCTGCGCACCTCGGCCCGAACCGTATGGGCGGTCGGAGACGTCGCCGGCGCGATGCATTTCACCCACGTGGCCGAACAGATGGCCAAGGTGGCGCTGCGAAACGCGATCCTGCCGGCGAAGACGAAGATCCGGTACGACAACGTCCCCCGGGTCACCTTCACCGACCCCGAGGTGGCGCACGTGGGAATGTCGGAAGTGGAGGCGGCCGCGGCCGGCGGTACCGTCTACCAGTACGGGCTGGACGACCTCGACCGGGCCATTGTCGACGGGACGGCCGTCGGTTTCGTGAAAGTCTCCGCTGACCGGAAGGGGAAGATCATGGGCGCCACGGTCGTCGCCCACGGGGCCGGCGACCTGATCCTCCCCTTCGTGCTCGCGAAGCAGCATGGGCTGACGCTGAGTGCGATCGCAAACACCATCTTTCCCTACCCGACCATGGCCGAGGGCGTGAAGAGGGCGTCCGTCGCGTTCCTCCGCTCCCGCCTGGACACGCCGGCGGGACGAACCCTGAAGAAGGTGATCCAATGGCTGAAGTGACCTCGGCCGCCCGCCGCACGGGCCCGTTGATGAAACTCGGCCTGCTGGCCGTATTCCTTATAGGGGTATTCCTGATCGCCAGGTGGACCCCGCTCGGCGCCTACCTGACCCGCGAGGGAATCCTGCAGTTCATCGACTGGCTGAGCGTACACCCCTGGGCACCGGTCATCTTCGTTGCGCTCTACGCCGCCGCGACCGCGCTGGCCGTACCCGGTACGATCCTCACCTTTGCCGGCGGGGCCGTCTTCGGATTCTGGTGGGGCACGCTACTCAACATGCTGGCCGCCAACATCGGGGCGAACGCGGCTTTCCTGCTCGCGCGCACCTTCGGCAGAGACGGTGTGCGAACCCTCATGGGCGACGACTCGCGAGCCCTCGAGAAGCTCGACAACGTCGTTACCCGGCACGGCTTCCAGGGCCTGCTGACCCTCAGGCTGATCCCGCTGGTTCCCTTCAACGCCCTGAACTTCGGCTCGGGTCTGATGCCACTCACCTGGCGCACCTACGCCGTGGCGACGCTGATCGGGATCGTGCCGGGGACCGCAATCTACACCTTCTTCGCCAACTCACTGCTCGAAGGCTCCCGCGAGGCCAGCTCTCAGGCGCTGGTGAACGTCTTCATCGCGGGTGGGCTGCTGGTGCTCCTCAGCTTCCTGCCCGCGATCCTCAAGCGCCTCGGCGTCCGGCTCCCCGGCATGCGCGCAATCCTCCTCCTTCTCGCCCTTTCGGCCGCCGCCCCGGGCGCAGCCGCGCAGCAGCCGCGCACCGCTTCCGGCCTCCCCGACCACGCTCCCTTCACGGCCGTCCTCACCTCGGTGGTGACCGACGCGGGCGTCGACTACGCCGCGCTGGCGGCGGACCCCTCCACCCTCGACCGCTACATCGCCGAACTGGAGGCCACCGACCCGGCCGCCGTCGCCGGCGCACCGCGCGACGAGCGCCTCGCCTTCTGGATCAACGCCTACAACGCCTGCATGCTCAAGCGGGTTGTCTCCCACTACCCGATCCGTCCGGCCCGTGGCCTGCTCGGCATCACGAATGCCGCCACCGGCCGGCCGGCGAACTCGGTCTGGCAGATCGGCGACATCTTCACCGGCGCCCACTGTCCGGTCGCGGGGAAGGAGCGCTCGCAGGACGAAATCGAGCACGAAATCATTCGTCCGCTGGGAGATCCCAGGATTCACTTCGCGATCAATTGTGCGGCGATCAGTTGTCCCCCGCTGATCCGGGAGGCGTACCGGGCCGAGATGCTGGAGGAGCAGCTCGACGCGCGCGTGATGGCGTTCGTGGGCGACCCGGCCCAGTTCGGAGTGGACGCCTCCGGGGGGAGGCCAACGGTGCGTGTGAACGTGCTGCTGGACTGGTTCAACGAGGACTTTGGAGGGCACGATGGGGTGAGGGCGTTCCTCGCGCGCTACGTCGGTGGGGCCGTCCGCGAAGCGCTGGAGGATCCGGACGCGCGGCTCGTCTTCATCGACTATGACTGGACTCTGAACGACATCCCGAGGTAGGTGGCCAGCCGCCCCGCGCTCGGCGTAGTGATCCCCGCGCTGGACGAGGCCGTCACCCTTCCGGCGCTGCTGGGCGATCTGTCCCGGCTGGCGCTGCCCGGCACGCTGCTGGTCGTCGACGGCGGTTCGCGCGAC
>JAPOOQ010000586.1 GCA_026713345.1 Gemmatimonadota bacterium
GTGCGGACCCGGTGCGCTGGCCGACGCGGAAGGCCGGCGGCTGACGGTCGACGATGCCGCGCGCCTCATCGCGGAACACAGCACGCTTCCCGGCGACTCGCAGGTCGTGCGCGTCGTTGCGGAGCTGTGGGTGGACTATACGCTGCTCGCCCTGCACCTGGACGCGGACACCACGCTGGCCACCCTCGATGTCGAGCCCGTCATCGAGCAGCCGCGCTTCGACCTCATGATGAGCGCGCTCCGCGACGAGGTCCTGGAGGTCGACACGGCCGTCAGCGACGAGGAACTCACCGAACGGTTCGCGGCCGAGCTTCCCGGGGCCCGAGCCACCGCGTCGCAGATCCTCCTCGGCTTCCCGCGGGGCGCGACCACCCGCCAGCGGGACAGCGTCCTGACGTTCGCGCGCTCGCTGAAGGAGCAACTCGACGGGGGCGGCGACTTCGCAGCCCTGGCCGGGCGGTTCAGCGCCGATCCCGGCAGCGGACGGCAGGGCGGAAGCATGGGGACCTTCCCGCGCGGCCAGATGCTCGCCCCGATCGACCAGGCCATTTTCGCGTTGAGCCCCGGGCAGGTCAGCGATCCGGTGGAGACTTCACTCGGCTACCACCTGCTGCAGCTGGACAGCCTCGCGATGCCGGAACTCTCGGAGGTGGCGGACGAATTCCGCCAACGCATCCAGCTGGAGCGCTTCGGCGCGGCGGAGGCGGCGTACATCATACAGCTCGATTCGCTGTCGGGGCTGGCACTCGCCGAGGGCGCGCTCGAAATCGCACGCGCGCTGCTCGACGCGGTCCCCGCGCGCCTATCCGGCGGGGCCGCGCGGCGGCCGCTGCTCACCTGGACCGACGGAGCCTACACCACCGGGGACCTGCTGGAGCTCCTCCTCGGTTCGCCGGAGGGCTTCGCCGAGTCGGTGGCGTCGGCAGGCGACGAAGAGCTGGAGGCCGCGCTGCTCCGCCTGGGCCGGGAGGAACTCCTCACGGAGGAGGCGCGCGCCCGGGGTCTCGAACCCGCCGAATCCGTGGTCGACTCGCTCATGGCCGACGCGCGCCGGGTCATCCGCGAGCGCACGGCAGTGATCGGGCTGGTACCCCGCGCGGACACGCCGCCGACCGACCCGGCGGCCCCGGACGCCGGGGACAGCGTGGAGGCAGGCGGGGACGATTCCGGGGCGACGGGCCCCGAGGCCCTCGTGGAGGCGGCTCTCATCCGCGTGATCTCGGGCGAGCAGGAGATCTTCCCCCTGGGCGCGGTGGCCTTCCTGCTCCGCACGCAGGGCGACTGGCGGGTCAACGAGGGCAGGATCGGCGCCGTGCTGGAGCGGCTGCAGGAGATACAGTCGTCATGAGGGCGGGGATGGCAGGGCAACGCAGGACATGGGCAGTGGAGTCGCACTGCTATAATTATGGGGTGGTGGTGGCTACGACGGCGTTGATGGCGCGTACCCGCCGTCTTCCCCAGGGACACCGAACGGACAAGTAGATAGGAATATGGAACAAATGCCTCTGCCGCACGCACCGCGCCTGAGCCCCCCGCACGCACCGCGCCTGAGCCCCCCGCACGCGTCGCGCCCGCTCGATGTTCGCGCCCTGCGGCCCGGCTGGCTGCTCGCCGCGGCCCTCTTCGCCCTCGCCACCCCCTTCACCGCCTTCGCGCAGGAGCAGGAGACGGAACCCGAGGGCGAACTGGTGGATAGGGTGGTCGCGATCGTGGGCGACTCCGCGGTCCTCCTCTCGCAGGTGGTCCAGCGTGAGAACAACCAACGGGCCCTGGGGGTCCAGGTTCCCGCCCCCGGGACGCCTGAATCGGAAGAGCTCCGCAGCGCGATTCTGGAGAGCCTGATCGACGAGATGGTGCTCCTGCAGGCCGCGGCGCGGGACACCCTGCTCACGATTGACGACCAACAGGTGGATGACTCGCTGCAGCAGCACATGGCAGGCGTCGAAGCGCAGTACGTCGACCGCGCCGCATTGAACGAAGCCCTGCGACAGGAGGGCCTGACCCTGCAGAGCTACCGGGAGATGCTGCGTAGCCAGATCGCCCAGGGCATGCTGATCCGTCTCTACGTCCGCACCCGCACGGGAGAGGGCGAGGTCGCGGTGGAATTGACCGACGAGGAGCTGAGAGCCGCGTTCGAAGCGGACAGGGAGTTCCTCCAGGAGCGGCCGGCGAGTGTCACCTTCGATCAGATCGTGCTGGAGGTGAAGGCGACCGACTCCGCCAAGACCGAGGCGAAGGTCCAGCTGGAGGGTATTCGGGAAAGGGCTCTGGCAGGTGAAGACTTCGCCGAACTCGCCAGGACGTACTCCCACGATGGTTCTGCCCAGATGGGCGGCGACCTGGGCTGGTTCCGCAGAGGAAGCTGGGTAAAGGAGTTCGAGGACGCCGCCTTCGCATTGCTGGAAGGAGGGATCAGCGACGTCTTGGAGACCGACTACGGCTTTCACATCATCCAGGTAGAGCGGATCCGCTACTCGGAGCGGAAGGCTCGCCATATTCTGATCCGTCCCGCGGCGGGCACGGCGGAACGGATCCGGGCCCGCGAGCTGGCGACGCAACTCGCGGAGAGGGCGAAGACGGAGGATTTCCGGGCACTGGTCGACGAGTACCACGACTCGCTCGAGCCCGACTCCGGCACCGTCGCCGAACGGCTGATCGCTGAAAGGCTTCCGGCCGCCTACCTCGCGCCGCTCACCACGGGACAGCCGGGCGAGACCGCCGGCCCCATCCAGTTCACCACCCGAGGCGGGCTGGACGCCTTCGCGATCATCAGAATCATCGAGCGGACGCCCGCCGGGGAGTACACCTTCGAGGAGTACGAACCGGTGCTCCGCCAGAGGTTGGGGGAGCAGAAGCGGGTCCGCACGCACGTCGACGATCTCAGGGCGAGGACATACATCGAGATCAAGGGGACTTGAGCCGGAGCCAGGCAATGGCGCCCTCTCCGGATGTGCGCGTCGCCGTCACGCTGGGCGACCCGCGCGGCATCGGTCCGGAGGTGGCCGCCCGGGGGCTTGCGGCTGTGGGCGCCGGGCCGCACGCCGCATGGATCGTCGGGCCGGCCGAGTGCGAGAGCGATTTCGCCGGGCTGGGCCGGTTCGTGGCGGTGGGGGGCGGGGCCGGGCTCGATCCGGGACGCGCGGCGGGCCTGGCGATCGAGCGGGCCGTGGAGCTGGCACTGGCGGGGCAGGCCGATGCGCTGGTGACCGCCCCCGTGCACAAGCCTGCCCTCGCCGCCGCGGGATATCACCCCGGGCACACGGAGATGCTGATGGCTCTGACGGGGTCGGGGGAGGTGGGGATGGTGATGTGCGACGAGGGGGGAGCGGACGAGGACCGGCCCGCGAAGCGCGTGCTACTCGCCACGATTCACATCCCGCTGCGCGGCGTCGCGGAAGCGCTGACGGAGGATCTGCTGGTGTCCCGAACCCGGCTGCTGGGCCGCGCGCTGAGGGGCGACTGGGGCCTGGCGAAGCCCCGGATCGCGCTCTGCGCCCTCAATCCGCACGCTTCGGACGACGGGATGTTCGGGACGGAGGAGCGCGCAGTCTACGGCCCCGCCCTGGAGCGCCTTTCGGGCGGGCCCTGGTCCGTCACCGGCCCCGTTCCCGCCGATACCGTCTTCGTGCGGGCTTTCCGCGGCGAATTCGACGCCGTCGTCGCGCCCTACCACGATGTGGGGATGGCCGCCTTCAAGACCGCGTCGTTCGGCCGGGGCGTGAACGCGACGATCGGCCTGCCCTTCATCCGCACTTCCCCCGACCACGGGACCGCCTTCGACATCGCCGGACAGGGTGTGGCCGACCCCTCTTCGATGATCGAGGCGCTCCGCCTGGCCATCCGCCTCGCGGGAGCGCGTCGGCGCGGCCGGGTCCGGTCCGGAAGCTCCCGCCCATGACCCGCCGTGCCAGGACCGCCGCCGCCCCACCCCGCTTCCGCGGGCACGAGGACCTGCGAGCTTCGCTGGGCCGCGCCCTCTCGCGGGGGACACTGCCGGCCACCGTGCTGATCCACGGGATGCCGGGGTGCGGAAAACAATCGCTGGCGCTTTGGCTCGCCCGCACCCGTCTCTGCACCGGCGACCCGGCTCCCTGCGACCAATGCAGGAGCTGCCGCCTGGCCCTGCGCCTGGAGCATCCGGACATCCACTGGCACTTCTCCCTGACCCGGCCGAAAGGGAGCCACAGCCCCCAACGGCTGGCAGAGCTGCTGGAGACGGCTCGCCATGAGCGGCTGGCGGAGTTTCGCCGCGAGCCTCTGAGGGCGGAGGACGGCACCGGTGTGAAGGGGATCTACCTGGCGGCCGTGCTGGACATCCGCAAGCTGGCGCATCGCCGTCCGGCCATGAGCCGGGAGCAGTTCTTCGTAGTCGGCAACGCCGAGCATCTGGTCCCGCAGGAGGCGAGCCCGGAGGCGGCAAACGCGCTCCTGAAGCTGCTGGAGGAGCCCCCGGACGGGAGCCGCTTCATCCTGACCTCGAGCAGGGCGGGCAGCCTTCTGGACACCATCCGGTCGCGTGCGCTGCCCATTCATCTCCCTCCCCTCTCGACCTCGGAAGTGGCCGCCTTCCTGCAGGAGGAGTGCGGCGCCGAGCCGGAGCCTGCGAACCAGGCAGCATCCCTCTCCCAGGGCTCGATCGGAGCCGCGCTCGGGTATCTCGACGCGGACGGCGTCGCTTCGCGGGAGCGGGACCAGGCCCTGGCCCTGCTCCGCACCATCGCAGGAGGGCGCCGCGCGGATTCCTACAAGGCCGCGCTGGATTTCAGGCCGGCCGGCGCGCGCGGGCTGCTCGACCTGCTTGCGTCCCTGCAACTATGGATCCGCGATCTGGGCGCGGCGGCGCTCGGCCGGGACGATCGGGTGGTGAACCGCGGCGAACTGCCCTTCTTGCGCGAGACCGCGCGACGGCTGAACATCGTACCGCACCGAATCGCGCACGCGGTCAGCCAGGTGGAGGAGGCGCGCATGCTGGCGCAGGCGAACGTGAACCCGCAGCTCTTTATGGCCTCTCTGCTTCTCGCCCTGGAGGACGCCCTCAAGCCCCCCGCCGCACGATGAAGAACACGCCCCCGCGCCGGCCCGCCCCCGCGTCCGAGGCCTCGGGGTCCCTGACCCACCTGGACACGGGTGGCGACGCCACCATGGTGGACGTGGGGGACAAGGACGTGACGGCTCGCCGGGCCGTCGCCCGCGGCGTTCTGCGCTGCTCGCCCCGGGCCTTCGCTCTCCTCACCGGAGGCGCCAACCCCAAGGGAGACGTGCAGCAGGTGGCCCGCGTCGCCGGGATCATGGCCGGCAAGCGCACCGGCGAACTCATTCCTCTCTGCCATATCCTGCCGGATGCGAGCGTGAGCGTGGAGATCGAGCCGGACGCCTCGCTGCCTGGACTGCGCGCGACGGCCACGGCGACGATCGCCGGGCGCACCGGGGTCGAGATGGAAGCGCTCACGGCGGTATCGGTCGCCCTGCTGACCGCGTACGACATGCTGAAGGCCGTCGACCTCGGCATGACGATCGAATCGGTCGAGCTGGTGGAGAAGGCGGGGGGGCGGAGCGGGGAGTGGAGGCGGCAGGAGGACGCCGGATAGACGACGCCGGGCTTACTGCCCCGCCCCGCGAGGGATCACCAGCACCGTACCGATCTGCATGCGCCGCGGTTCGATTCCCGGATTCGCGGCCCGTAGCGCATCGAGCGAAATCAGGTACTGGCGCGCGATGAGCGACAGGGTCTCCCCCTGGACAACCCTGTGTTCCTGCAGCGTAACCCTGTCACCCGGGGGAATCTCGGAGAACCGGACCTGGAAGCGGCCGCCCGTTCCCGGCGGAACCCGCAGCTCGGTGGTCTTGCCCGCCGGCGTCAAGCCGATGCGCAGGTGGGGGTTCAGGGTCCTGATCTCTTCCTCCGTGACATCCGCGGCCGCAGCCAGGACATCCACCGAGGCCGCGCCCTCCACCTGTACGACTTCGTAGCGCTCCGGCGATTCCTTCTGAAGACGCTGGACCCCGTATGCCTCGGGGTCGCCCGCCACGCGCACCGCCGCCAGGAACTTCGGGACAAAGTCCTGCGTCTCCCTGGGCAGCCGGTCCCGGATGCGCATGAACATGGCGTCGTCGCGCGGGTGCCCGCCGCCATGGCGCTGGATCAAGCGCTCGACGCGGCCCGGTCCCCCGTTGTACGCCGCCAGCGCCAGGAACCACGAATCGAACTGGTCGTGAAGTGCGGACAGGTATTCGAGCGCGAGCGGGGTTGCCGCGTAGGGATCGAACCGCAGATCGATGAGTGAATTGACTTCGAGGCCGAGCCACCTGGCCGTCTCGGGCATGAACTGCCACATCCCCCCTGCACCCACGCGCGAAACCGCCCGGGGGGCGTAGTTGGCCTCGATCAGCGGGAGGTAGCGCAGCGAGGGTGGCATCCCCCTGGCCGCGAGCTGGGCGTCGACGTAGTCCTCGTACCTGCCCATTCGGCTGAGGCCACGGCTGAAGAAGTCGTGGCCTCTGGTGCGCCAATGGTTGAACCACCATTCGATCCCGTCCTCGATCCCACGGTCCCGGCGAGAGGACGACGTGGTGATGGGATCGGCGATCTCCTCCGAACGAGCCGCGGTTGCCGTCCCGAGGGATTCCTCGACGGGCAGGTTGCGGATCGCCGGCCGCTCCGGTTGTCGCTCAGGTGGCCGCTCCGGGCGGGGCGTGGTCGTCTCCGGGCGGTCCGCGGGAATGGCAGGGGGTGGAGGGGGGGTCCGTTTGGCACACGACGAGGCCATGAGAGCCACGATGACAGCCACACCCGGGAACAAGCCGCGCCGTGCCGCTGGGCCCATCGATCTCCTCAGTGGCTGTACGTGGGTGCTTCGCGCGTGATTGTGACGTCGTGCGGATGCGACTCCCTCAGGCCGCCCGAAGTCACGCGCACGAACTGCGCCGTAGCCCGCAGCGCTTCGAGCGTAGGGGCGCCGCAGTACCCCATGCCGCTCCGGAGGCCGCCGGCGAGCTGGAACACCGTGTCGGCCACGGGCCCGCTGTAGGCCACCCGGGCCTCGATCCCCTCGGGCACCAGCTTGCGGGTATCCGGGGAATCCTGGAAGTAGCGGTCCGCCGATCCCTCCTCCATCGCGCCCAGCGACCCCATGCCGCGCACGGTCTTGAAGCGGCGTCCCTCGAGGAGGAAGGTTTCGCCGGGCGACTCCTCCGTTCCCGCCAGCACCGATCCCATCATGACGCTGTGTGCCCCGGCGGCGATCGCCTTGACCACGTCTCCCGAGTAGCGGATGCCCCCGTCGGCAATCAGCGGCACGCGGCCGTCGGCGCCGTCAGCCGCATCCATCACCGCCGTGAGTTGCGGCAGTCCGACACCGGTGACCACCCGGGTCGTGCAGATCGAACCCGGCCCCACCCCGACCTTGATCGCGTCGGCACCCCGCTCGATCAGCGCCTTCGCCCCTTCGACCGTCCCGATATTCCCCGCTATCAGGTCCGTGTCGGGAAAGGCGTCACGCGCACGTGCCACGGCCCGGAGCACCCCCTCGGCGTGGCCGTGCGCGGTGTCGATCACCAGGAAATCCACTCCCGATTCGACGAGCGCCCTGGCGCGGTCCACGTCTGCGCCGCCGGCCCCGATGGCCGCACCCACCCGGAGCCGGCCGTGTTCGTCCTTGCAGGCGTTGGGGAACTTGCGGCGCTTGAAGATGTCCTTGACGGTGATCAGTCCCTTGAGCCTCCCTTCGTCGTTCACGACCGGGAGCTTCTCGATCCGGTGACGGTGCAGGATCTGTTCCGCCTCGCCCAGCGTGGTGCCGACGGGCGCCGTCACCAGGCCCTCCGACGTCATCAGCGTCCCCACGGGGCGATCCAGGTCGGTCTCGAACTGAAGGTCCCGGTTCGTGATGATACCGACGAGGGTCCCGTCCCCCTGCACGATCGGTACTCCGCTGATCGAGAAGCGCGCCATGAGGTGGTGGGCGTCCCGCAGCGAGGCGCCGGGCGCGAGGGTGATGGGCTTGAGGATCATGCCGCTCTCGGAGCGCTTCACCCGGTCCACCTCCTGGGCCTGGCGCTCGAGCGACATGTTCTTGTGGATGACCCCGACGCCGCCTTCCCGGGCGACCGCGATGGCCATGCGCGCCTCCGTCACCGTGTCCATGGCGGCGGAGATGAGGGGGACCTGAAGCGCGATGCGGCGGGTCAGGCGGGTCGAGATGTCCGTATCCTTCGGCAGCACCCGGGAATGACCGGGCACCAGGAGGACATCGTCGAAGGTGAGGGCCTGCTTGAGGACGGTCCCTCTCAGCGGGAGTCGGGGCCCATTGCCGCTTTCCATCCCGAAATTTCGCGCGCGCGGCGGTGCCTCGTCAACCGTCGGGCCGATCCCGGCCGGCAGCGGGAGGGGGCACCTCGTCGTCCGGACGAGAATCGTCATCGTCCGGAGGCCGGTTTTCCGGGGCGGCACCCCTGACTCCCTCCGCGAGTTCGCCGAACAGCTTGCGTCCCGCCTTCGCGACCCCGCTGAGGGCCTTGTCGGCGGCGGCGATCACCTGAAAGGCCTCCCGAAGGTTCGAGGGGTTGACCGCGCGCTTGCGCAGCCCGTCCTCGATCCCCTCTCCCAGCCGCTGGAACCCGCCGGCGCGGCTCTCCTTCTCCTCCTGGGCATACCTCGCCTCCAGGAATTCGATATAGTCGAGCACCTGGTAGATCTGCTCCTCGGGCA
>JAPOOQ010000587.1 GCA_026713345.1 Gemmatimonadota bacterium
CACGCCGATCACGCGGCGGCCGCGGCCCGGCTTGCCCACCGCACCGGCGGCGCCACCCTGGGCCCGGGCGGAGACCACGACCTCCCTGACCGCCAGCCCATCCGCCCCCGCGGCCGCGGACCTGGTCGGGGGTCCCCGGCCCGCCGCGCCCGGCCACGCGCCCCGCCACTTCTGCTTCCACCCCCCCGACACGGCCTCGGTCTTCGTCGGCGACCTCATCCTGGGCGACGGCGACACGACCTGGATCGGCGAATACCGGGGCGCAGTCGCGGACTACCTTCGCTCGCTCGACCGCCTCGCCACCCTCGCCGCCCGCACCCTCCACCCCGCCCACGGCCCCCCCATCCACGACCCGGCGCCCGCCATCGCGCGCTTCCGCGCCCACCGGCTGGAGCGTGTCGAACAGGTGCGCCGTGCCGTCGCGGACGGCCATGCCGGCGCCCCCGCCATCGCCCGGCACGTCTACGGACCCCTCCCGCCGAAGATCCGCACCATGGCCGAGGCCGGTGTGGATGCGATTCTGGACTACCTGTCGGGCGCGGAATAGCTTGCCCGCAGTCCGCACCCCAGGAGAGGCATGATCCCCAAGGCACTCACGGCGAACCTCACCGCGATCTGCGGTCGGGACGGCGTCATCGTGGACCCGGACCGGCTCCTCGTCTACGAGTCGGACGCGCTAACCGCCTACCGTCACCGGCCCGGCGCCGTGGTCCTCCCGCGCACCACCGACGAGCTGCGCCGCTCGGTGCGCGAGATCGCGGGGACCGGCCTCCCCATCGTGCCGCGCGGGGCCGGAACGGGGCTCTCCGGGGGCGCGGTGGCGCTCGACGGCGCCGTCGTCGTCGGGACCGCGCGCATGAACCGCATCCTGACGATCGACGCCCCGAACCGGCGGGCAGTGCTGCAGCCGGGGGTCATCAACGCCGAGCTTTCGGTGGCCGCCGCCGCCCACGGTCTCTACTACGCCCCGGATCCGTCGTCCCAGACCGCCTGCACCATCGGCGGCAACGTGGCCGAGAACTCGGGCGGCCCGCACTGCCTGAAGTACGGGGTGACCTCCAGGTACGTTACGGGGCTGACGATCGTGCAGGCCGACGGGTCGGTGGTCGAGCTCGGAGGGCTGGGCCGCGAGGACCCGGGGTACGATCTCGTCGGCCTCTTCGTGGGCTCGGAGGGGTGCTTCGGGATCGCGGCCGAGATCGAGGTCGCGCTGCTGCCGGTGCCGGAGGGGGTGCGCACCCTGCTCGGGATCTTCGACCGGATCGAGGACGCGGGCAGGGCCGTTTCCGACATCGTGGGCGCGGGTCTGCTCCCGGCGGCGATGGAGATCATCGACGGGCCGACGATCCGCGCGGTGGAGGACAGCGTCTTCGCCGCCGGCTACCCGACCGACGCCGAAGCCGCGCTCGTGATCGAGTTCGACGGGCTGGAAGCGGGGCTGGACGCCGAGGCCGGGCGGGCCGCGGAGCTGTGCCGCCGGGCCGGAGCACGCGAAGTGCGCAGCGCGCGGGACGAAGCGGAGCGGGCGGCGCTCTGGAAGGGACGCAAGAAGGCTTTCGGCGCGATGGGACGGATCGCCCCCGACCTGCTGGTGCAGGACGCGACCGTGCCGCGCACCACGCTGCCCGCGATCCTCAAGGGCATCTCGGAGATCGCGCGCCGCTACGACCTCGTCGTCGCCAACGTCTTCCACGCCGGCGACGGGAACCTGCACCCCAACATCCTCTTCGACCGCCGCAACACGGACGAGCTGGAGCGGGTAGAGCGCGCGTCGAAGGAGATCATGCAGATCTGCGTCGATTCGGGCGGCACGATCACCGGCGAACACGGCGTGGGCCTCGACAAGAAAGACCACATGACCCTGATCTACGGCCCCGCCGAGCTGGACGCGATGTGGGGCCTCCGGCGCGTCTTCGATCCCGCGGGCGTGATGAATCCCGGCAAGGTGCTGCCGGATGGGACGGAGCCGGTCGCGAGGGCGGCCGCCGCGAAGCCGGCATGAGGACGATCGTGGATCCTGCCCAGGCGGTCGGCGAGGTTCTGCGCGAGGACCAGGTCCTGCAGGGGGAGCCGGCGCGGGCGTGGGCGGTCGGTGCCGCGCGCAGGTGGGAATGCGGGGCGCCGCCCGAAGCTGTGCTCTTCCCGGAATCCGCCGAGGAGGTACAGGCGGTCGTGCGAGCCGCGATCGACTCGGGCGTCCGCCTGTTTCCCGTCGGCAACGGACGCTGGCCGGGCGCCGGTGGCTGGGGACGCGAGGCGGATGCGGTCGTGTCGACGGCGCGGATGGACGGGGTCGTGCACTACGAGCCCGCGGATCTGACGCTCACCGCCGGGGCCGGACTGGGGATGCGCGCGCTGGGCGAATTGGCGGACCGGAGCGGGCAGTGGTTGCCGATTGACGCTCCGGGATGCGGCGACGGGACGCTCGGCGCGGCGGTCGCGTGCGGGGTTTCGGGACCGCTGCAGGGCCGCTACGGGCGGGTGCGCGACAACGTGCTGGGACTCGAGGTGGTGACCGGCGACGGTCGCATCCTGCGGATCGGCGGACGGGTGGTGAAGAACGTGGCCGGGTACGACATGGTCCGCCTCTTCACGGGGAGCCGCGGCAGTCTCGGGGTGATCACGCGCGTGTCGGTGCGGCTGTTCCCGCGTCCCGGTGCGGACGTGACGCTGTGCTTTCGGGGTGAGGTGGCCGACGTCGTGCGGATGGCGCGGGCGGTTTGCACTGCGGCGTTCCCGGTGGCGGCGGTTGAGGTGTTCGATGACGGTGTAGTGATATTGGCCGTGCGGCTGCTCGGTGGGGCCGAGGAGGTGGAGGAGGCGCGGGCACGGGCCGTGGCGAGCGTGGGGCGCGAGCCGGACGAGGCGCTCGCCGGGGGCGACAGCGCGGCCTTCCACGAGGGGCGGACGCGCTGGGAGGACGGGTCGCCGGTTGTGGCGCGTCTCGCGGCGTTGCCGGACCGGTTGGGGGACGTGATGGCGTGCGCGGGGAGGGTCGCGGGGG
>JAPOOQ010000588.1 GCA_026713345.1 Gemmatimonadota bacterium
GGAGGTTGCGCCCGGCCAGGAAGTAGTCGGTGGCGTCGTGCTTGCCGCGCGACGCGTACAGGGAAACGCCCACGACGAGCGCGAGGAAGCCGATGAAAGCGGCGATGTCGAGGGGCTGGAAGGACATGGGGTAGGATGCGGTGGGGTGCAGTTGGCCACACGGGGAATGGCAGGCGGTGGCGGATGCCAGGATAGCGCCTATGCGGCGTGGCTACCAGAGGGCCGGCGGTCGTGCCCCTCCCTCCGGATTACCGAAGCGCCGCGCGAGACACCTATTCGACGAAGTCTTCGGCGTTGTCGGAGTCGACGACCGCCTTTGCAAGTTCCTCGACGATCTCCGGATCGGTCACGCGGTCCAGCAGGTCCCTCAAAACCCCCGCCGCCTCGGCACCGAACTTTCTGACTGCGAGTTGGCGCACCACATGTGCCTGCCCCTGGCTACGGCCCTGCTGGATGCCCTGCTCCCGGCCATCCTCCAGACCGTCTTCGTACCAGCGGACCGCCCATTGTCCCGTCGGCTTGATCACTTCCAATACCTCCTTCAGCGTCTCCGCCGCCCGCAGATGCCTTCCGGGCAAGCCCAGTGAATTCAGCAGACGCCTTGTCCATGTCGTGAGCGCCCGATCGAGGGCCCCATCCCTGTCGCTGCCCAGCCAGTCGTGCAACTGTGCCAGTTGCGCCACAAGGTCGGTCTTCGTGCGTGCCCGGACCACTCCCACCAGCGCTGTGACGAGATTTCCAGGCGGCAGTCCTTCGGTACCCCCTCGCCTTTCCTCAAGCAGAACATACTCGTAGAGCGGCTGATTGACAAGCAGCTCGGAAGGGGTGGGAGGCAAGAGGTCGGCGAGGCTGGTCGGAACATGCCAGGACCGGTGTCCACCGTACACGACGATAGGCAGCAGCATCGGCACCTTTTCGCCCCGGGACAGCGGTGCGCGGCGAACCCAGTCCAGCAACGCACTGGAGCTGTAGTCCAGGACGCGCAGCGGAATCTCGTAGTCCACCGTGTTCTGGAACTCCAGCGTGATGAGGACGCGGCCACCACCTTCAAGCAGGCGCGCTTCCCACAGCATGTCGCCGTAGCGGTTTGCCCGTCCGGCGCTGACATACTCGCTGGACAATCTGTTCAGGGTGGAGAAGTCGATCTCGCGGGCCCACCGCGACGCCAGCGATCGGACGAGTTCGTCTATCATGCGGGGAAACGAAAAGCACTCCTTGTAGGCGGGATCGTGCACGTCGGTCTGGGCCTGGGAAGGGTCGGTCTGAATGCGTGGTGCACGAAGGTCGGTGAAGTTCGGGGGCGCTTCCATGGTCGCATGGGACTGACGGCGGCCAACCCCCCTGCAACCCTTCCGCCCTTCGTCGTGTCAGCGGGGTGTTCCGACATCCAACGCAAAATGGGGTGCTCAGTTAATGACTGCAAGGTTCTCCAGCGACAGGCGGAGCCGCCTCCCGACACTACGGCGACCCGTACGTCCACAACCGACACGATACCTGCCGTGCGTGCTCACCCTTGCAGGCCGTGGAATAAGTCCCCGCTGCATTCGGGCGGCGATGCATCCGGGCTGGGCTGCGGTGTTCACGCACTCGCGCTGTCAAGAGAACATTACAAAGTGTCATGGTGTCTTTACTAATCTGGTTCTCGAAGCACCGCTCTGCGTTGCTCCTCGGGCCAATAGCGGTGCTATTCGCCTTTCGTCGCGCCTTGCCAGCCCGGCGCCTCGCCGCCCTCGGTGCTACGCGGGGATTATCCACGGCCTGCTTGCCGTTGTCCTGGCCACCGGCGCGGTGCCGGTGAATGCGCGCGCGCAGGTCGTCGTCGAGAACACGCTTGCGTCGGCCTGGACGACCACGCCCGAGTGGACCCTCGAAGAGGATCTGCGGATCTGGGGGACGCCGGGGGGGTACCTGGGCGACGTCATCGCTGTGGCGGCCGATTCCCGGGACAACATCTACATATCGGAAGGAACCA
>JAPOOQ010000589.1 GCA_026713345.1 Gemmatimonadota bacterium
GCGGCGGAGTTCGTCCGCGCGAGTGGCAGCGGCTCGTCGCTCGCAGTCGACGCCGGCGTCACGATCGTGCTCAGCACGCTGATCGGCGCGGTCACCTTCTCGGGCAGTCTCATCGCCTTCGGCAAACTGCAAGGCGTCGTCACCGGGAAGCCCGTGACCTTCCCGCTTCAGAAGACCTTCAATGCGCTGCTCTTCCTCGTCACTCTGCTGGTGGGCGCCAGTCTGGCCCACGTTGGCGTAGCAGACGCGGTCGCGCCCCTTGTCGGCATGGGCGGCCTGGAGATCAGCGGTCCGTTCTTCCTGGCACTCGTGATCGCCGCCCTCATCCTCGGCGTCCTCCTGGTCATCCCCATCGGCGGCGCGGACATGCCCGTGGTCGTGTCGCTGCTCAACTCCTATTCCGGCATCGCCGCGGCGACCACCGGTTTCGTGCTGAACAACTACATCCTGATCATCGCCGGTTCGCTGGTGGGCGCGGCGGGGCTGATGCTGACGCAGCTCATGTGCAAGGCCATGAACCGCTCGCTTGGGAACGTGGCCTTCGGTGCGTTCGGCACCGAAGGGCAGACCGCAAAGGTCAAGACGGGCGAGCGGCCGGTGCGGGATGTCGACGCGGAACAGGCGGCGATGGTGCTCGCGTATGCGGGTTCGGTCGCGGTGGTCCCGGGGTACGGGCTCGCCGTCGCGCAGGCCCAGCACGAACTCAAGAAGGTGTGCGACCTGCTGGAGGACCGCGGGGTTACTGTCCGCTTCGGTGTCCACCCCGTGGCAGGCCGCATGCCCGGCCACATGAACGTGCTGCTGGCGGAGGCGGATGTCTCGTACGACAAGCTCCTCGACCTGGACGACATCAACTCCGAGTTCGACACCACCGACGTGGTGCTGATCGTCGGGGCCAACGACGTGGTGAACCCCGCGGCGCGCGACCCGGACTCGGTCATCGCGGGGATGCCGATCCTGGACGTGGACAAGGCGCGGACGGTGATCGTGATGAAGCGCTCGCTGAGCCCGGGCTTCGCCGGAATCGACAACGACCTCTTCTACATGGACAATACGCTGATGTTCTTCGGGGACGCCAAGGACCAGATGTCCGAGTTGGTCAAGGAGGTGCGGGAGGCCTAGCAGCCCCTGCACGGGGGAGAACATCCGATACGCGGGCCGTCACTTCGGGTGGACTCGCGCGGCGTGCCGCACGATCCGCTGCTGCTCCAGCTGCAGGGCGCGAATCTGCCCGCTCACCTCGTCAAGCTCCTTGCGCCCGAGGGGAGCCGGGCTTCCCGAGCCGTGGAGCAGGCTGAAGAAAAGGAGGTCGGTGTGGCCTACGCTGGCCTGCGTGACGCCGATGTCGAGCGTTCGGTTGAGAAGGAGCACTTCCCGGAAGGGCAGCGCGGCGCCGGACCGAACCGGGGGCCGCTCGAACATCATCCTCAGAATGACTTCGCGCAGCAGGTGGAACTCCTCGATGACCTCGCCGGCGGAGAGTCCCCGCCGGGCGGCGACGGACCCGTAGAGCTCTGCGCACTCGGACCACAGCGGGACAATCTCGGTGCGGATCGGCGTCAGCATTCCCGGGAGGAATGACACCAGTCCCCGGCAGAACGGCCGCAGGACCGCCTCCGCCCCCCCCTCCCACGCACCCCCTCCACCCAGCAACCCCTCCGCCCACCGCTCCGCCACCCCCGGCGAGCGATCGCGCAACCAGTCGGCCAGGTTCACGCTTTCGGCAAACGATCGTCCCGCAGAACGGTCGTGCGATTCGGGTGTCTGGCCAAACATCGTCGTGAGCACACAACAAAGCTATCGGCCCCCGGGCGGCCCGCCAAGCGCGAGGCCCGGCACGCGTCTCAACCCCCCTCCGCCCCCGACCCCTCCTCCGGCATCGTCACGAGATGGATCCGCACGCGCGTCCCCGTTCCGGCCTCGCTCTCCACCTCCACCGCCCCCTTCCACGAATCCACCAGCCGCTTGACGATGGCGAGCCCCAGCCCGGCGCCGGTGGAGCGCGTGGAGAACTTGGGCTCGAAGATCCTCGAAAGCAGCTCGTCGGGGATCCCCACCCCCTCGTCCTCCACCGAGATGACCTGCCGGCCCGGATCGTCATCCGACTGCGCCGCCACGATGCGTACCACCCCCCCGCCCGGCATCGCGTCCCGCGCGTTCTCGACCAGGTTCAGCAGCACCTCCTTGAGCTCGTCGGCGCGGCAGGCCACGGGCGGCAGCGCGGGTTGCACATCGTCTACCACCTGAACGGCCGCGGTGGCGCCGCCGCTGTACAGGTCCATCACCTCCCCGATCACGCGGCCCGCGGCCACCGGCACCAGCGGTCCCTTCTCCGCCGCCCCGGGAGAGGCCAGCCGCGAGAAACTCCTCGCGATCAGGGCGAGACGGTCGATCTCGCCGAGGATCGCTCCCGCGTTCCGCTTGAGGATGCCTCCGAAGTCGCGCCGCTGGTCCGACCACGCGCGCACCAGGTGCTGCACCGAGAGCTTCATCGGCGTCAAGGGGTTCTTCACCTCGTGGGCGACCTGTTTGGCCATCTCGCCCCAGGCCAGGATGCGCTCGCTCCGCAGTTCGTCCGTCACGTCCGCGAGGCTGACGACGATGCCGCCGGGCTGTCCCTCCTGCATGATTCGGCGGGCCCGGGCCCGGATTCGGCGTCCGGACCAGCGGAAGTCTCCGTCGGCTTCCGCCATCCCGCCCTGGCCGTAGGCGTCGAGCCACGCCGCGAGCTCCGCCGCGGGTCTGACCGTGCCGGGGATCGGCTTGCCGTTCTGCAGGGGCGTCGCGAGGAGCGATTCGGCTCGTGGATTCGCCACGGTCACACACCCCGTGGGGTCCACCGCGATCACGCCCGTGGCCACCTCCTCGACGATCGTCTGGGTGCGCCGGGTCGTGCGCAACAGTTCCCGACGGGCTTCCCCGAGGCGCCGCACCATCCGGTTGAAGGCCGCGAAGACCGAACCGAACTCGTCGATGCGGCGGTCGGGAAGATGCACGCCGAGGTCCCCTCGCCCGACACCCTCGGACGCGGACTGCAGGATCTGGATGGGCCGGGTGAGCGCCCGGCCGACGAAGAGCGCCAGCCCCAGCGACAGGATGGGACCGAGCACGATGGCCGCCCCCAGGAGATCGGCCACGTCGCGCCGCCGCAGCGCCGCGGCGCCCGCCCGGAGCGGCACCGGGGAAGCCACGATGTCCCCGTCGGGAAGGCGCCGGTGCGCCAGCACGTACTGCAAGTCCCCCAGATTCGTGACCTTCGAGGCGCCGGCCCTGCGGCCGCTCTCCAGGGTGGCGAATATCTCGGGGTCGAGCCACACCTCGTAGAGTCCCAGCTCGATCAGTTCGTCCACGGACCCGCCGACCAGCTCTCCGTCCCGGTACTCCAGCAGGTGCGCGCCCACCCGCCGGGCCAGCGATTCCATCGAGCCGCCCTCCTCCCGGTAGGCCTGCGCGATCTGGGCCACCACCCTCTCGGCAAGCGCGGTGGCGGTGCGTTCCGACGCCCCGGTCAGGTTGCGGTAGGCGAGGGTGCCGAAGACGACGTTGGACAGGATGAAGAATCCGAACAGGGTCCACGTCACGCGCGCACGAAACGACGTGAACAGCCTCCGCCAGTCGACCGGCACCGACAGCCGGAAGCCCACCAGGGCCACGCTCAGCAGCCACATCGTGGAGAACACCACCAGACTCAGCACCAGCAGCAGCGTGGCCCGGGCACCCATCACCGGCAGGTTGGCGATGCTGATCGTGAAGGACACGGTGTACGGGCCGTCCGGGTACATCGCCACGGTCTCGCCGCCCCACCCCTCCTCGTTCCTGCCCCAGCGAACCACGCCGATGTCCGGCTCCGCGATGTCCCCCGGGTAGGCGACCAGAGTCAGGAACTCCTCGTCCCCCACCCCCTCCATCGACGCGAACAGCGGCCCCAGCGTCGAAGCGGCGGCGATCGTGCGGCGCGGAGGAATGGCGCCCGACACGATTCGCCCGTCCGAGAGAGTCACCGCGACGAGCCGCTGGAGATCCGGTTCCTCCAGCGTGTGGAATACGGCGGCCCCCGGGGGCTCCTCCAGCGGCAGCAACGTGCCGGCGAGCGCCGGGCGGTCCCCCGTCGCGCCCAGCCCGAGTTCCTGCAGCGCAACGCCGTCCGGCGACCAGAGCGTGATGAAGATCGGTGAGCCGTGCCCGGCCAGACCGCTGTTCGCCCATGCCCTGTACATCAGCTCGACATCACCCGCTCCCGCGAGATCGAGCGAATCGGCCAGGTTGGCGAAGCGGTCCAGCAGCGCGTCCACCTCGGGGTCCGGCGTCCCCAGCTGCTCCAGCTGCTCTTCGGCGATCCCCATGCGGGCCTCGGTGCGCATCGACCAGGTGAAGGGCAGCGCGGCCGTCACGGCCAGCCAGAAGGCACAGAACCAGCGCAGATACGAACCGCGCACCGAGAGGTCCATGCCGCGCGATATCAGAATCGCCGGGAGCATCCACAGCAGGCTGAGCGCGACCGGCACATGGGGTCCCGTGCGCACACCCGCCGCCACCGCCGCACTCAGTCCGGCCGCCACCGCGAGCCCGAGTACCGTCAGCCCCGGGGCGTCGGCTTCCCTGCGCGGAGACGACCTGAGCGCCAGCGCCGCACCGGCGATCAGCGTCAGCACCGTGGTCACCGTCAGCTGGAAGAAGATCCAGCGGGTGTCCGTGGTTCCCAGAAGCTCCAGGGATGCGCCTCCGCCCATCCAGGCCAGCGCGGACGGAAAACCCGCGGCGACCGCGACCGGCAGCGCCCACTCGCCCACCGCGAGGCGCCAGCGGGGAATCACGTGGATGACGAAGGGCGTTGCCGCGACGCAAAGGAGCAGCACCCGCCCGAGCGCCACGGACGGCGGACCGTCGATCTGGGCGTTCGCCAGGGCGGTGACGCCGGAGGGCCAGAAGGTGCTGTCCAGGGGAAAGATGGCCGCTGCCGCAGCCAGACCCGCCACCGAGTACCCCAGCCTGCCGCGCGATCCGCCGATCGATTGGAGCAGCCAGGTGAGGATGGCGAGCAGGACCACGATTCCCGCTCCCAGATCCCGGCGCTCCTCACGCCGCACCGACGCATCGGGCTCCTCGACCGTGATGCTCAGCAGCGCCTCGCCCGGCCAGCCGAAGTCGAAGACCCCGGGGCCGCGCGCCTGGTCGGCCAGCGAGATGCGGATCCTTTCCCCTGTGGCCCGCGTGGTCCGGGAGGCGAAGTCGTCGAGGCCCGCCCCGAACGGAGCGGGGAGTTCCGAGCGCACCAGCGAAGTCACCACCGCGGTTCCGTCGTCGTCCGGGGTCCGCCGGGAAAAGTACAGGTACGAGAAGAGGGGTGTCCCCGAATAGGAGTAGGCCGCGCTACCGTCCCGCACATCGGCGGCAAGGCCCCCGTGGTGACGTCCTTCCCAGGCGGACAGCGTTCCGTCCGCATCGAAGAGGGCCACCGCGGTCAGGCCGAACCCCTCCACCACGGACCTCAGGGAATCGCGCAGAGCCGCGGGGTCGAACCCGGCTCCCGCCAGTTCCGCGATCTGGTCGGCTGCTTCGTCGCCGGCGGCCACGAGCGCGTCGAACCGGCGCTCGACGCGCTCCCCGACCTGCTCGCGGCGCTCCTCCCAGTACCCGGACCAGTCCGCGGCAAGGCGCCGGTCCTGCATTTCGGTGTAGAACCCCGTCACGACTCCCGCTGCCAGCAATATGACCGAGATGGCCAGCCGCCAGCCCACCGGACGCCTCAGCGCGGCCACGCCGAGACACGCCGCCACCCCGACCAGAACGCCCGGATGTTCGAGCCGCGTCCACAGCAGCAGGAAGAACAGACCGGCCCAGACCAGCGGATCGGTACTCCGGACCCGCACGGCACCGTCCCCGCTGACCCGGCCCGATCCCGTGCCGGAACCGGCGGATCCCGCCAAGCCATCACCACGCACGGATTCGTTCGTCATTATGTTTATTCTAATGGAACGCTTGTCTCCGCCGTCAGCTTCGCGACCACGGCGCCCCACCGCCAGCCCCA
>JAPOOQ010000590.1 GCA_026713345.1 Gemmatimonadota bacterium
CTCATTCCCGAATCGCTGGGCGTGCGGGTTCGGCACGAGGGCAGCTTTCTGGCGTCCATTGACGCGGACGGATTCGCGAAGCGCCGGGACGTCTATACCTCCCACAACTGGAACCGCGCCGACCGCAGACTGGAGGTCGATCTGTCGGCGACGCTCGGGTCGGTGGAATTCGTCTGGATCTCCTGACCTCGGCCGGGGCAAACGGACTGCCACCGCAGCGGTGATCCGTTACAATTCACTGTCGCAGGCGTTATGATTATGGACGCAAGGCGATGCTCTCCATGGCCAACTCACGCTTCCACGACCGGGGGCGGATGCCCCGCCGGTCGCCGGCGTTGAAGATATCTCTGGAGGAAACATGATCGGGACCCTGTTGACGTTCCTTGCGATGGGCATTCTGAGCATCGTCGTGGTCTGGATCGTGCTCACCGTCGTCGGGGCCATTCTGGGTCTGACCGTGGGAATCGCCACCTTCCTCCTGCTCAAGGTCGCACCGATCATGCTCGTGGGCTGGCTGGTGCTGAAGGTGCTCGACAGGATGCGCGGCGGGGGATCGCTGTCTGCGGCGGACAGGAAGTGGCTCGAGGGCGAATAGCCCCGTAGCCGTTCTATCGCCGTGGCGGCAGCTCGCCGAGGGCCGAAAGAAGACGGTCGCCGATCTCCGCCAGTGAGCGACCGGCCGGCGAATCGGGTGCGGAGAGCACCGTAGGCTTGCCCTGGTCCCCCGCTTCGCGCACGGCCAGGTCCAGCGGGATCCTTCCCAGGAACGGCACCGCCAGCTCCTGCGCCAGCTCTTCCCCGCCACCGCGCCCGAACAGATCGACGACCTCTCCGGACCCGGGGATCCGGAAACCGCACATGTTCTCGACGATTCCGGCCACGCGGGTGTTGACCCTTTCGAACATCTTCACGCCCCGGCGCACGTCTCCGGTGGCAACCTTCTGGGGGGTGGTGACCATCAGCGCGGCATCGAGCTCCACCGTCTGCACGAGAGAGAGCTGGGCGTCGCCCGTTCCGGGCGGCATGTCCACGATCATCAGGTCCAGGTCGCCCCATGACACCTGCTCGATGAACTGCTTGAGGATCCCCGCGATGAGCGGCCCACGCATGATCGCGGGCTGTTCGCGCTCGAGGAGGAAGCCGAGACTCATGAGCCTGACGCCGTGGGCCTCGAGGGGGACGATCATCTCGGACCCCTTGTCGCCGGTCACGCCCGGCCGGCGCTCTTCGCCGAACATGATGGGGATGTTGGGGCCGTAGATGTCGGCGTCGAGGAGCCCGGTGGCAAGCCCCTTCGAGGCTGCATACGCGGCGAGGTTGGTCGCCACCATCGACTTGCCGACCCCGCCCTTTCCCGAACTGACCGCGACGATCCGCGCGACACCGGCGAGGACGCCCGGTTGCGGGGTCGGTGCGGGAACCGAGCCGGGCTGAAGGCCCCGCTTCGGAGGCTGGCCCGGAACCCCTGCCGGAGCGGCACCTGGCGGCCGACCGGGGACCGCACCGGCTGGCGCGCCCTCCCCGTACCGGCTACCGCCATCCGCGACCCGAGGACCTGCCCCTCCTCGGGGCCCTGCCGGCGGAGTCTGCGGAAGCTGCACATCGACCTTGACGCTGCTCACGCCATCAACGGACCCGGCCGCGGCGCGCGCCTGGCGAACCAGCGTTCCCGGGTCCCCCTTGCGCAAGGCGAAGACGAAGCGCGTCCTGCCGTCCCCGTCCACGGCTATGTCGGCAACCTGTCCGCCGGCAACGACATCCTGCCCGGTCGCCGGATTGACCACCCGGGTGAGGGCTCGGGTCACCGCTGCGGCTACTCCGTTTTGACTCATGCGTGTTCGTTCCGGCTCATGTGAGGTCAGCGGGCATCGACGACCTGCACTTCGGGAACGGCGGCTCTGAGACGGCGCTCTATCCCCTCCTTCAGGGTCAACATCGAGATGGGACAGCTCTCGCAGGCTCCCATCAGACGGACCTCGACCCTGCCGAGTTCCTCGTTCCAACCCGCCAATTCAACGTCTCCGCCATCGGACCGGATGGCCGGCCGTATCGACGTGAGAACCGCTTCGATCCGATCTCTGGTACCCATTCCTCCGTTCGGCACCGCAAAGTGCCGTCACTCTCGCCTGAATAGAGCCGTGCATGACGAGAGGAAGCTACCCGGTCTTCGCCGCCCGTCAACCGGAGAGCCCGGGGGCGGCAATGCGTCACGGGTTGCACTGCCCGGCCAGCCGATCGAAATTGCCTCCGTTGTCGCTCACCGCCGGCCTCCGGGCGGGCGGCTCCGAGCGCTCCCGCCAACCCACAGACTGGAAGATCCATGTCCGGCACGATCCGTGTTCCCGCCCCCGAGAACGAGCCCATCCATTCCTACGCCCCCGGGACCCCCGAGCGCACCGCCCTGAAGGCCGCCCTGAAGCAGGTCGGGAGCGAGCAGCCCGACATACCGGTCATCATCGGCGGAAAGGAAATCCGCACCGGCAGAACCCATCCGATCCACCCTCCCCACGATCACGGCCACTGCCTGGGCGTCTGGCACGCGGCCGGAGCCGAGGAGGCGCGGCAAGCCATCGCCAACACCCTTGAGGCGCGCCGGGAGTGGGCCTCCTGGCCCTGGGAGGACCGCGTGGCCGTCTTCCTCCGGGCTGCGGAGATGTTGAGGACGACCTGGCGCCCCCGGATCAATGCGTCGACCATGCTCGGCCAGAGCAAGAACGCGTTTCAGTCGGAGATCGACGCCGCCTGCGAGGTGATCGACTTCTTCCGCTACGGCGCCTTCTTCGCCGAGCAGATCTTCGACCAGCAGCCCCATTCCGAGACGGGGATCTGGAACCGCCTCGACTACCGGCCGCTGGAGGGATTCGTCTACGCGGTGAGCCCCTTCAACTTCACCGCGATCGGCGCCAACCTTGCCGGGATTCCGGCCATGGTCGGCTGCGGGGTCCTCTGGAAGCCCTCCAAGCACGCCGTGCTGTCCGGCTACTACATCTACCGGCTCCTGGAGGCGGCGGGGCTGCCGCCCGGCGTGATCAACTTCGTACCGGGAGATCCGGTGGAAATCACCGCCGCGGCGCTCGAGCACCGCGACTTCGCCGGGCTGCACTTCACGGGTTCGACCGGGGTCTTCCAGTCGCTGTGGACGACCGTGGGCAAGAACATCGCGCGGTACCGTTCCTACCCGCGCCTGGTGGGCGAGACCGGCGGCAAGGACTTCATCCTGGCGCACCCGTCGGCCGATCCGGACGCGCTCAGGACCGCGATCGTGCGGGGATCCTTCGAGTATCAGGGACAGAAGTGCTCGGCCGCGTCGCGGGCGTACGTTCCGCGCTCGCTGTGGAAGCAGATCAGGGACCCGCTCGTTGAGGAGACTGACGGGCTCGCCATGGGGGATCCCGCCGACTTCAGGAATTTCGTGAACGCGGTGATCGACCGCGGCGCGTACGACACGATCTCCGGCTACATCGAGCGGGCGGCTGCCAGCCCGGACGCGCGGGTGATTGCGGGGGGCCGGTATTCGGACGCCGACGGGTTCTTCATCCGTCCGACGATCATCGAGGCGGAGAACCCGGTCCACGAGGCCATGTGCGACGAGATCTTCGGCCCGGTGATGTCGATCCACGTCTATCCGGACGGCGAATGGTCGCAGACGCTCGATCTCGTGGACCGCACCTCGCCGTACGCGCTCACCGGGGCCGTCTTCGCGAGGGAGCGTCCCGCGGTGCGCCAGGCGCTGGAGCGGCTCCGCTATGCAGCCGGCAACTTCTACGTGAACGACAAGCCGACCGGGGCGGTCGTCGGGCAGCAGCCCTTCGGGGGCGGACGGGCGTCCGGCACGAACGACAAGGCCGGATCCGTCTTCAACATCTCGCGGTGGCTGTCGCCGAGGACCATCAAGGAGAACCTCGCGCCGCCGACGAGCGTGGAGTACCCGTTCATGGGAGCGGAGTAGCGGCTCCGGGCCGCCTCGGGCGCGGGATGGGCGCCGCGCGGTCGGGTGCCTGGCAACGCCGTGTCAGGCACGCGTGGACACCGCTGCGGCGGCCGCGCCGAAGTCCGCCTGGAGGTCCTCCAGATCCTCGAGGCCGACCGAGATGCGCACGAAGCCGTCGGGGATCCCCAGGGCATCGCGCACCTCCCCGCCCAGGTCGACGTGCGAGGTGTGGCGCGGCTGTGAGACCAGCGTCTCGACCCCGCCCAGCGACGGCGCCGGCGCGGCCAGCCGCAGTTCCGCGCAGAAACGGTCCGCGGCCTCCCCCCCGCCGTCGAGCACGATCGACACCATTCCGCCGTACCCGCTCAGCATGCGCGTGGCGCGCTCGTGGTCGGGGTGGCTCGGCAGACCGGGGTAGATCACCGCCCGGACGCCCTCGACGTCCGTGAACCAGCGGGCCAGGGCGTGGGCGGTGCGGTTGTGGCGGTCCATGCGGGCCGGGAGCGTGCGCATGCCGCGCTCCAGGAGCCAAGCCGCGCCGGGATCGATGGAGCCCCCGTAGAGCTTCATCATCTTCGTCACGCGGCCGATCAGCTCCGGGCTCCCCGCGACGACCCCGGCGATCAGGTCGGAGTGGCCGCCCAGGTACTTGGTGGCCGAGTGAATGACCGCGTCGACGCCGTGCTCCGCCGCGCGGATGTTCACGGGGGTCGCGAAGGTCATGTCGGCCGCGAGGATGGCGCCGGCCGACCGCGCGGCGAGGCGGGCGGGTTCGATGTCGAAGACGTGCAGGGTCGGGTTGGTGGGCAGTTCGATGAGGACGACCCGGGTGCGGGGCGTCAGCGCCGCGTCCCAGGCGGCGGGATCGGACGGTTCGACGAAGGTGGTGGTGATCCCGCGTTTCGGGAGCTCGCCGGACAGCAGGGCGTGGGTGGCGCCGTAGAGGTGGCGGCTGGCGACGACATGGTCCCCCGGTCCGGCTGCGGAGAGGATGGTCATCGAGATCGCGGCCATACCGCTGGCGAGCGCCAGGCCGGCCTCCGTGCCCTCGAGGGCGGCGATCTTTCCCGCGACCGACAGCTGGTTCGGGTTGTTGCCGTACCGGCTGTACCGCAGGTCCAGGCCGTCGCCGGGCCCCGCCCAGTGAAAGGTGGAGCTGCGCACGATGGGCTGCACCACCGGGCCGCCCGGGCGGGGCTCGGGACATCCCGCGTGCACTGCGCTGGTAGCCGTTCCGGGTTTGCCGGGGGTGGTTGATCGGGAGTTCATCTTGCCTCCGTTTTGCAATTGCTATCAGGGACTGTGGGCCAACGCGCTGAGAGCACACGCGCCGCCCCGGCGGCCACACCACGCCACGCGCCGGTCGGCCAGGCCGCGGATCACCGGCACGCCGTGTTCGCCGAACTCCGCGGCGAGTTCGGAGCGACCGATCCTGCCCCGATGCTCGAGCGCCCGCCACGCAATCCGTTCCTCCTCGGTCGCGGACCCCAGCAGCTCGTACCCTTCTCCGAGGTCGCAGACCGCTGCCAGTCGGTGCCTCCCCAGCACCTCCTCGACCGCGTGGCGGTGAATGTCGCCCACGGCGCGGAAGAGGAAGAAGGCTTCGCGGGGACGGTCACGCCGCATGTAGCGGACGAGCAGCTTGGCGACGACTTCGTCAGCGCAGCTGAAGTCCAGGATCCTCACATGCGTAAAGTCCAGAAGGGAGACCGACGGGGAACGGGCGATGCCGGCGAGGAGCACTTCGATCGCTGCCCGAACCGCGCGGCCGGTGGGACGGGTGACCAGGTCGGGGCGGGCCCGGGCAACCGCATCGCTCGCGATCGCGCCGACGTCGATGGTCAGTGGAGGAGCCGGCCCTTCGCTCATCGGTTCCGCCCGCCCCTTCGCTCAGCTCCGGTCATCCGACCCGCTCGGGCAGAATGATGTTGATCTGGGAACCGGGGAAGCGCGCAAGCCCTTCTTCCAGCGGGGGCCGGCTGCTCCAGTCGGGGGTGTCGGCGATTCGCGCGGTGCCGCTGCGGATCGAAAGGATGCCGTGCCAGCGACCCACCTGCTTGCGTATCTGCTGGATCCCCTGCCCCCGTCCCGTGTCGGCGAAGCGCGTCAGCCCCAGGAGAAACGCCGCCTCGAGCGCCGTCGCGTCTCCCCAGCGGTCGCCGAACCGGGCCGCGTGTTCCGACTCGAGGGAAGCGCGAAATCCGCACCCCAGGTCCGAAACCGCGATGACGGCAACGTGGCGGCCAAGTCTCTTCTTCCAGTTGTAGGCCTGCGCCGCGACCCATCCGGGCGCTTCCGCGTGCTCGATGACGTTCTGGCACACTTCCGA
>JAPOOQ010000591.1 GCA_026713345.1 Gemmatimonadota bacterium
GGAGGTTGCGCCCGGCCAGGAAGTAGTCGGTGGCGTCGTGCTTGCCGCGCGACGCGTACAGGGAAACGCCCACGACGAGCGCGAGGAAGCCGATGAAAGCGGCGATGTCGAGGGGCTGGAAGGACATGGGGTAGGATGCGGCGTGACATGGTCGGCGAAAAGCGCAGGTACGATAGCGCTGCCGTGGGGGGGTTGCCAGAAGTGGGCGGCCAACCCCCCTGCAACCCTTCCGCCCTTCGTCGTGTCAGCGGGGTGTTCCGACATCCCACGCCAAATCGGGTGCTCAGTTCATGACTGCCAAGTTCTCCAGCGACATGCGGAGCCGCCTCCCGACACTACGGCGACCCGTACGTCCACAACCGACACGATACCTGCTGTGCGTGTTCATCACAGCCGTTGTCCTGGCCACCGGCGCGGTGCCGGTGAATGCGCGCGCGCAGGTCGTCGTCGAGAACACGCTCGGGTCGTCCTGGACGACCACGTCCGAGTGGACCCTCGAAGAGGACCTGCGGATCTGGGGGCCGCCGGGGGGGTACCTGGGCGACGTCATCGCTTTGGTGGCCGATTCCCGGGACAACATGTACATCCTGGACGGCACGACGCAGGAGATCCAGGTCTTCGACGCCGAGGGCGGCTTCTTGCGGACGCTCGGCGGACAGGGCCAGGGGCCGGGGGAGTTTCGGGAGGCGCTGGGACCCGCCATCGCACCGGGCGACACGCTGTGGGTGGCGGACCAGGGGGCGCCGCGCTATTCGATCTTCGGTCCGGACGGAACGTTGATCGGGACGCGGGTTCGCAGGGCGACCTGGGGCCTGATCACGGAGCGTTGCACAATCGCGCCGGACGGCAGTTACATGGAGTGGGGGGTGCGCTATCCGAACAGGGAGAGGAGCGACGACCCGTCCGATGTCGACCTTGTCCACTACTACCCGGTCCGGGTATCGCCCGATGCGGAGCAGCTGGACACGCTGCCCTACCTGGAGTTCACCCTCCAACTGGCCGATCTGCCATCTGTGGGCTTGCGGCGGCCGGTCCGGTTCGGACCGCGACTCAAGAAGGCCCTGGGATGCAGGGACGATGTCTGGTTCGCATCCAGCGGGGAGTACCGGGTCTACAGGCGTTCTCTCGCCGGTGACACGACCGTGGTGCTAACGCTGGAAGGAGTCAGGCCGGCGGCTGTCGACGAGGCCGACCGCGACGAGGTTCGCGCCACGTTCGAACGCTACCCGGAACTCGGCGCCGCGTTGATGGCGGACCATCTGCGAGCCCTGCCGGAGGACAAACCGGTCATTGCCGGCCTCTTCGTCGATGGCGCAGGCCACGTTTTCGCGGTGCCGGAAGCCTCTGGGGTGAACGCGGGCACAGCCATCGACGTGTTCCGGGAAGACGGGGTCTTCCTCGGACGGATGGCCGTTCCGGAGGCGGTCAGGATCGATCCCGGCACAGCGTACGCGACCGGGGACTACCTCCTCTTCGCCGCCGAGGACGAAGCCGGCACACCCTATGTGACCCGGCTGAGGATTCGGCGATGAACGATCACTGTCCGTCCGTCAGGCGCGTACTCATCACAGCCGTTGTCCTGGCCACCGGCGCGGTGCCGGTGAATGCGCGCGCGCAGGTCGTCGTCGAGAACACGCTCGCGTCGGCCTGGACGACAACGCCCGAGTGGACTCTCGAAGAGGACCTGCGGATCTGGGGGCCGCCCGATGGATACCTCAGTCTTGTGGGCGGGCTGGCCGCGGACTCCCGGGACAACATTTATGTCCTGGACTATGTGACTCAGGAGATCTACGTTTTCGATTCCGAGGGGGACTTCGTCCGGACTCTGGGAGGACAGGGTGATGGTCCAGGGGAATTCCGGAATGCGCTGGGGCCTGCCATTGGCCCGGGCGACACGCTGTGGGTCGGGGACCAGAGGGCGCCCCGCTATTCGGTCTTCGCCCCGGACGGCACCTTCCTCGGGGTGCGGCAACGCCGTGGCATCGCCAGCGGAGGAGCCGCAACGGAACGGTGCACCATTACGCCGGATGGCGACTATCTGGAGTGGTGGACACGATTCCCGAAAGAGGAGAGGTCCGGGGACATGTCGGACATCGACCTTTTCCACTTGTATCCCATCCGCGTCTCGCCCCACTCGGGGCAGCAGGACACACTGCCGTACCTGGAGTTTACCCAGCTGATGGCCGACATGCCGTCGCTTGGAATGCGCAGCCCGGTCCGATTCGGCCCGCGGCTTGAGTACGCGTTAGACTGCAGGGGCGGCATCTGGTTCGCACGCGGTGACGAGTATCGCCTCTACCGGCGCTCGCTCGGTGGAGAAACCACCATCGTCGCTACATTGGAGGGCCCCCGGGCGGCGGATATCGACGAGTCCGACCGGAACGAGGTGCGAGCATCGTTCGAGCGGCGGCCCAACCCTGCGCTGATGGGGGACTACCTGCGGACCCTCCCGGCGAAAAAGCCGATCATCAGCCATGTCTCGGCGGACGGGGCGGGCCATGTGTTCGTGTTCCCCGAAACGTCGCGAATCGAAGAGGGGACGGCCATCGACGTGTTTCGGGAAGATGGGGTGTTCGTCGGACGGCTCGCAGTTCCGGAAGAAGTCGATCCACGGCTGCTCGCGAAGATGGCGGTGTATGCCACGCCGGACTACTTCCTCTTCGCCGGTGAGGACGATGCGGGCACCCCCTACGTCAGCCGGGTGAGGATTCGACGGTGAGCGGGATGGCTGCGCTGCCGGGACCGAATCGGAACGATCGCTCTCCGACCCGTCCCGCGGCCAATGCAACCAATCCGCACATTGCCGGTGTCATCGGATCGGAGGCGGCGGCCAGGGCGGATGGGGCGGGTGACCGGAGACTCGGCTCGTTGACGGAAACACAACTCATACAGCGGTTGAAGGACGGAGATCAGACGGTCGCGCGAACGCTGTACGAGGCGCACGTCGACCGGATCTTCCGGCTTTGCTATCGCTTTGCGGGCGAGTACGACCTCGCCCAGGACTTCACGCAGGAGACGTTCGTGCAGGCGTTCACGAAGATCGGCAGCTTCCGGGGCGA
>JAPOOQ010000592.1 GCA_026713345.1 Gemmatimonadota bacterium
CTCCGGAGTACTCGCGATTACCTGATTGAACAGCATAAGAAGAACAACCCGTAACCGGCTGGTGCGGACGCTCGCTGCCGCGTTGCGCGCCCGCCGGTCTGGCGGGCGCGCCGGCAACAAGCTGTACCGCCGACAGGCCTTCTGTGAGCAGAACGACATGGACAACAGGCAGGGTGATCAGCTGGGAATCATCTGTCCGAAACCTCGGACCTGGTAGCCGGGGGTCACTGGTGTCTTTGATCGATACCGTCACAGTCGGAGCCGCCCTGCCGCGGTCGGGGTAGAGCGCCCCGTGAGTCGGGGCGGGGCGAGGCACACGCGCACCCCGCTGCGGGTCAGGCTCAAGCCGGACCCGGTGTGGGCCTTCATCGAGGAGCGCGACATCTCCCGGCGCGCCTGACCGTGTCCTACACCAAACCGACCAGTAACCCCCTCAAGGGCAGCTACGGCGGGGTGATAGACGCGTTCAGCAATCAGGACGTGACGGTCAATACGGGGCCGGCCTTCGGGAGGCCGCCGGCATCCGGGAAGGTGCGTGAAGCAGTGTATGTCACATACACCAATGCGGATGGCGAGCAAGAGACAGTCGAAACCAGAGCGGCATC
Source organism: Gemmatimonadota bacterium (assembly GCA_026713345.1). Classification (GTDB taxonomy): domain Bacteria; phylum Gemmatimonadota; class Gemmatimonadetes; order Longimicrobiales; family Gaopeijiaceae; genus Bin94. The sequence goes on from JAPOOQ010000592.1 coordinate 606, forward strand.
CGCCGACCGCGAAACGCTTCTCGAGTACGGGCGGTCAGTCCAACCAGGTGACGACCTCGGAGTGCGGGGTGCGCTCCGTCGTCGGGAGCGCCGCGGCCCGGCCGAGGCACACCACGCCCACCATCGTCCAGGCCTCGTCCGCGCCGAGCATCCCGGCCAGGCCGGGGATGCGCGTGAGGCCGCCCGTGCTCCAGTCGACGCCGAGGCCTTCGGCCACGGCGGCGAGCGCCATGTTCTGGATGGCGCAGCAGGCGGTGGCGTAGTTCTCGCGTGTGACCTCGTCGTTGTCACCGGGAAGGCTGTAGACGTAGACCATCGCGGGAGCGTCCAGCGCGCGGTCGCGCTTGCCGTCCGCCGCACGGCGCTTCCGTTCCGGGCTCGGATTGGCAGCCTCGTCGTATGCCGCCTGCCACGCGGCCTCGGCAATCCTCGTGCGCATGGGGCCGTCCTTCTCGACCACGAAGAACCGCGTGGGCTCGGTGAGCCGGTGATTGGGCGCCCAGATCGCCGCCGAGAACAGGCGCTCGAGGACTGCTCGCGAGACGGGGCCGGCCGTGAACGTCTTGACGTGGCGTCTGCGGAAGATCGCCTCGTACACGCTGACGGCGCTTGCAGGGATGTCGACATCGCTGCTGCTGAGCTTCATGGCGGCCTCCGGCGCGGTGAGCGCTCTACCGGCGTCGTGGTGTGTTGCGAGTGAATCGAGCGCCCGGCGAGAGGATGCAGGCGCTCCGGGCGAGGATACCGCGCGACCCCACAGCGTTCTTCGAGGCAGCAGGAGCGGAGATGAGGTGAGGCAGGCCCGGTCCGCCGCCGCACCGGATCTTTGAGACGGGCAATCAATCACGCGTAGAATGACTGCGCCGCGTGGGGACGGGGGACCAGCCATGATTGACTGGCTCGGAATCGACCACCTCTTCGAGTTGTCACGCGCCGAGGCGATCGCGGGGTTCTTCACCCCGCTGGCGATCTTCGCCGTCTTCGCCATCGCGCAGATCGTCCTGCCGGCGCGGCGGGTGCCCGGCTACGTCATCAATCCGGCGACCGGCGAGCCTCGGAACTACCGGCTCAACGGGCTGCTCGTCTTTGTCATCGCGCTGGTCGTGTGGGCGTTCGAGCTCACCGGGATGCCTCGCGACTGGTTCTACCGCTCCTCGATCTACGCGGTGGCCGGGGGGACGGTCTTCACCGTGCTCTTCACCATCGTCGGGGTCTTCACGCAGCCGCGACGCGAGGGTGAGCGCCTGATCTGGGACCTGTGGACCGGGCGCGCCCAGGAGCTGTCGTTCTTCAACGAGCGGTTCGACGTCAAGATGTGGTTCTACGTCGTCGGCGGGACGATGTTGTCGCTCAACGCCCTGTCGGGGGCTGCGTTCCATTACGAACGCTTCGGCGACGACGCCAATCCCGGGGTCTACCTGTACGCGGCGTTCTTCACGTTCTACGTCCTCGACTACTTCATCTTCGAGCGCGTCCAGCTCTATACCTACGACCTGATCCACGAGAACGTCGGCTTCAAGCTGTTCTGGGGCGGACTCGTGGTCTACGGCTGGCTGTTCATCCTCCCGTTGTGGGGCATGGCCGCGTATCCCGACCCCGGATTCTCGACGGCATGGACGTACGTCTGGCTGATCGGCGCGGCCTCCCTGTTCCTGCTCGGGTGGACCATCTCGCGCGGCGCCAACCTGCAGAAGTACACGTTCAAGCGCTGGCCCGACCGCAAGTTCCTCGGGCTCATCGAACCCGAGTACATCGAGGCCGGCGACCGCAAGATCCTGACCAGCGGACTGTGGGGGGGCGCCCGCCACTTCAACTACATGGGCGAGGGC
>JAPOOQ010000593.1 GCA_026713345.1 Gemmatimonadota bacterium
CGGGGGGGGCGCGCGGGGGAGGCGGCGGGGGGGAGGGGGAGGGGGAGGGGGGGGGTCGGCCCCCCCGCCGAGGGCGCGACAGGCGGTCCGGCGGGCACGCCCCGGCCACTGGTACGCACCTCGAGCCACTGATTCAGGCAGCCCGCGGACAAATCCCGCTACATTCGGTCGGCGATGCCTCCGCAGCGGGCCATTGCGTTCCACCAAGCATAAACGTAAAGATAACTTTACGAAATGTAATGTATACTGTACACTCGTCCTCCACGGACCGCGGCTAGCCGGGTGGGTTCGCCGCGCGAAGGATCCGGCCACACCCTCTGGGGCGGGCGTTTCGAGGGCGGACTCTCCCGCGAGATGGAGGCGCTCAACCGCTCCCTCGACGTGGACTGGCGCCTGTGGCGGCAGGACGTGCGGGGCAGCCGGGCCTGGGCGCGTGGTCTCGAACGGGCGGGGATCCTGTCGGCGGCCGAAGCCGCGCAGATCGACGACGGGCTGTGCCGGGTGGCCGGGATGCTGGAGGCGGCACCGGGACCCGGGGCCTTCCCTGACGAAGACATCCATACGGTCGTGGAGCGCCTCCTCACCGAAACGATCGGCCCCGTGGGGGGGAAGCTCCACTCGGGTCGTTCCCGCAACGATCAGGCGGCGACCGGATTCCGGCTCTGGGGGAAGGACGCGGTACAGGGGCTCGGCAGGGAGCTGGCCACCCTGATCGAGGCGATCGCCGCGAAGGCCCGAGAGACAGCCGGGATCGTGATGCCCGGCTACACCCACCTCCAGCAGGCCCAGCCGGTCCCGGCCGCGCACTGGCTCCTGTCGCGCGCCTGGCCCCTGGTCCGCGACCTGGAGCACCTGCGCGCGGTGCTCGGCGAGTGCGACGTTCTTCCCCTCGGCTCGGGGGCCCTGGCCGGGTGCCCCTTCGAGGTGGACCGGGAAGCGCTCGCCGCCGACCTCGGATTCAGCCGCGTCTGCGAAAACTCGATGGACGGGGTAGGGGACCGCGACTGGGCCGCGCGCCTCGTCTTCGGGGCGGCCATGACCGGGGTGCACCTGTCCCAGCTCGCCGAGGACCTGGTCCTTTTTTCGACCTCCGAGTTCGGGTTCGTGCGGCTCGGCGACGGGTTCACGACGGGGTCGTCGCTGATGCCGCAGAAGCGGAACCCGGACGTGGCCGAACTGACGCGGGGAAAGTCGGGGAGGCTGGTCGGCAACCTGACCAGGATTCTGACGGTGCTGAAGGGGCTGCCGGCGGGCTACAACCGTGACCTGCAGGAGGACAAGGAAGCCGTGTTCGACTCGGTGGATACGCTGGCCGTGGTGCTCCCCGCGATGACCGGCGCCGTGCGGAGCATGGAGCTGGTGCGGGCGAGGATCGAGAAGGCGCTGCGTCCCGAGATGCTGGCCACCGATCTGGCCGACCACCTGGTGCGGCGCGGGGTGCCGTTCCGCGAGAGTCACGACATCGCAGGGGCGCTCGTCCGCGCGGCCGAAGAGTCGGGCCGTGAGCTCAGCGCCCTGACGCTCGCAGAGATGCAGGCGGGGCACCCGGAGTTCGGTCCGGAGGGGTTCGACCTCTTCGATCCGCGGGCCTCGGTCGAATCGCGCGCGGTTCGGGGCGGCACCTCGGCAAGAGCGGTGGAGGCTCAGTTCGCGGCGCTGGAGGAGGCCGTGGCGCGCGCGTCCGTCGATCCCTGAGCGGACGGGGCGGGCCCTGCACCGGCCCCGCCCCGCCCCACGTCCCTACAGCGTCCGTCCAGCCGCCTCCGCGAAGACGCCCAGATCGCGCATCAGCGCCGCGAACCCGTCGAAGGTGAGCGACTGGTCGCCATCCGACAGGGCGGACTCCGGGTCCGGGTGCACCTCCACGATCAGGCCGTCGGCCCCGGCCGCCACCGCCGCGAAGCTCAGCGGCGCCACCAGGTCGCGGCGCCCTCCCGCGTGGGACGGGTCGGCGATCACCGGCAGGTGGGTCTCCATTTTCAGCCATGGGATCGCGGCCAGGTCGAAGGTGTTGCGGGTCTCGCCGCCGAAGGTGCGGATCCCCCTTTCGCAGAGCACGACCTGCATGTTGCCGCGGCTCATCACGTATTCGGCCGCCAGGAGCAGATCCTTGAGCGTCGCCGACATGCCCCGCTTGAGCAGCACCGGCCGCTGCAGCTGCCCGACCTCCCTGAGCAGGGGGAAGTTCTGCATGTTCCGGGTCCCGATCTGGAGCATGTCGACGTACCCCGCCACCAGCTCGGCGTGCCTGGGATCGAGCACCTCGGTCACCACCGGCAGACCGGTCTCCTCGCGGACCTCGGTCAGGATGCGCAGACCGTCCTCCTTGAGTCCGTCGAAGGAGTAGGGCGAGGTTCGCGGCTTGAACGCGCCCCCGCGCAGCAGCGCGGCGCCCTCCCCGGCCACGGCGCGCCCCGTCTCCGCCATCATGGCGGCGCCTTCGACCGAGCAGGGACCCGCCGCGACCAGACAGGCCCGGCCCCCGAACAGCCGGTCTCCCACCGATACGCGGGTGGTCCTGTCGGCGGCGAAGTCCCGCGCGGCCAGCTTGTAGGGCCGCATGACCGGGTGCACCGAGTCGACCCCCGGGATGGAGAGCAGCGGAACGTGGCTCAGACGCGCCTCGTCGCCGATGCATCCGATGATGGTGCGGCTCTCCCCGATCGAGACGTGCGTGCGGAGGCCCAGCGCCTCCACGCGCTCCCGGATGCGGTCGAGCTGGTCTGTGGTGATACCCTTGCTTGCGACGATGATCATGGCATTCTGTACCTCCTGGGCGCGCTTGGCTCCGCTGGATTGGAATGAAACGCCTTGTGAGCGGCTGACGTGGGAAGATGGCCAATTCGACCGGGGAGTAAAGCGCGCGGACGCGCCCGGGTGCGATCCGGATGCGCGATCCGGTGGCGCAACTGGTGACTGTATTCCTGACGGCATTAGATTTCACCTCGTGAACGGCGAGAGAACCCTTGAACCCGCGGAAGAGCCCCTGGTGGTATCCGCAGTCGAAGACCTCAAGAGCGAGGCGGGACGTGAAGCGGCCACGGACGTGGCCTCGGGAATGCGTCTGGGGCTGGGAACGGGCTCGACCGTCGCCTATTTCCTCAGGCACCTCGGCGCCCGGCTGGCGAGCGGTGAACTAGCCGATGTGGTCGGCGTCCCCACCTCCATCCGCACGGAGAAAGCTGCACGCCGACTGGGGATACCACTTGGTACCCTCAGTGAACTGGCACCTCTCGATCTCACCGTGGACGGCGCTGACGAGGTCGACCCGCAGCTCAACCTCATCAAGGGGCTGGGCGGCGCGCTGCTGCGCGAAAAGATGGTGGCCCAGGCGTCGGATCGGTTCGTGGTGGTCGTGGACGACGCCAAGGTGGTCAACCGCCTCGGGGAGCTTGCTCCCGTGCCGGTTGAAGTCGTTCCGTTCGAATTCGACAGCCATTGGAATTGGTTGGTGGCTTTGGGGGCCGATCCGAAGTTGAGGAGGAACGAAGACGGCGAAGTCTATGCGACCGACAACGGATTGCTAATCGTCGACTGCAGGTTTGTCAACGGAATCGTCGATCCGGTGGAGCTGGAGAATCGTTTGATGCACCGGGCGGGGGTCGTCGAATCGGGGCTGTTTCTGGGCCTGGCGGACGAGGCGGTGGTCGCCGGGGCCGACGGGGTATACCGCATGGCGCGCGCGTGATGCCTGGCGTGGTGAAGATCGCGCCGTCGCTGCTGAGCTGCCGCTTCGCCGAACTGGGCCGGGAGGTCAAAACCGTCGACGAGGCGGGCGCGGAGTGGATTCATGTGGACGTGATGGACGGACGCTTCGTGCCCAACATCACCATCGGTCCGCTGATCGCCGACGCGGTGCGGGGCGTCACCGAGCGCACGGTCGACGTGCACCTGATGATCGAGGATCCCGACCGCTACATCGGCGACTTCGCCCGGGCCGGGGCGGACGTGATCACGGTGCACGTCGAGGCGGCGCGACACCTCCACCGCACCCTGGAGCGGATCCGCGGGCTGGGCAAGCGCGCCGGGGTGGCCCTGAACCCGGCCACCCCCCTCGCCGCCATCGAGGAGGTGCTGGACGGGATCGATCTGCTCCTGGTCATGACGGTGAACCCGGGCTTCGGCGGCCAGGCCTTCATTGGGCAGTCGCTGGACAAGTTGGCCCGCGCGCGGGCGCTGGTCGAAGAGCGCCGCCCGGGAGAGGTAGACGTGCAGGTGGACGGCGGCGTGAGCGAGAAGACGGCGCCTGCCCTGGTTGCCGCGGGCGCGACCGTGCTCGTGGCCGGCTCCGCGGTGTTCGGGCACCCCGGGGGTGCGGCCGCGGGGGGGGGGGCGCTGCGCGCGTCGGTGGATGGGGGGTCCCTGACC
>JAPOOQ010000594.1 GCA_026713345.1 Gemmatimonadota bacterium
CCAAAGACCGGTGTCCTGCCATTAGACGACGGGCCAGCGGCAGACCCTTCAGGTATCGTAGCGCGATCCGGGCGGCGGGTTCAAGGAGGGTCGGCGTCGCCGGTTGCTCCGATCACCGGCTCGAGCGCCGGCACTTCGGTGAGCGTCGGCACCACCAGGGCAGCGGCCACGCCCTCCATCTCCCGGACCGTTGCGGCGGCGGCGCGGGCGCGGTCGGCGTCGCCGAAGACCCCGAACACGGCGGAGCCGCTTCCCGTAAGACGCGCGATCGACGCACCCGCGCTCGCCAGCGCGGCCCTGACCCCGGCCAGCCCGGAAACGCGCTCGAATACCGCTCGTTCAAAGTCGTTCCACTGCAGAGCGGCCAGGGGGCGCCACGCCTCCGAGCCGGCCCCTGCGAGCAGTGAAGGCCGGGCGAGCAGGGAGGGGGGCGCGGGCAGCTGCAGTCCGGCCGAAGTCTCGCGGTAGGCCGTCGCGGTGGAGACCCTTGCGCGGGGGATGGCCAGTACCACCGGCCGGGACGGCGGCGAGGGGCAGCGCAGCAGACGGTCTCCCCTTCCCCACGCCAGCGCGGTGGCGGCCCCGCTGCAGAAGAACGGGATGTCGGCGCCGATCCGGCCTCCCAGCCCGATCAGGTCGCGGGCGCTGAGCGGGGTGCCGTGCAGTGCGTTGAGGGCCGTGAGCGTCCCGGCCGCGTCGGAGGAGGCGCCGCCGAGTCCGGTCCCCGCGGGGATGGATTTGGTGAGGACCAGCGAGACGGCGGGCGTGATCCCGGTTGCCGCGAAGAAGGCGCGCGCGGCCTTCTTTACCGTGTTCTCCTCCGGGTCGCCCAGGTCCCCGATGGCGTCCGGCGCCACCGGTCCGGTGCCAAAGAGATCCGCAGTGTCCGGTGCGGAATCCTCCCGGCGCACCTCCAGCGAGATGCCGTCCGCGCCCGGCAGCACATCCACCCGGTCGTAAAGCCCAACCGCTTGGAAGAGGGTCTCGATCTGGTGATACCCGGTGTCCTCACGCGCGAGGATGCGCAGGAAGAGGTTCACCTTGGCGGGACAGGAGGCGGTCCAGCCGGTCATGGGGTCCCGTCTGCGGGTCATTCGGCGGGGCTCCGACGCCCGGCCATCTCCCGCAGGGAAAGCCCGAGGCCTCTGGCGTACCAGAGTCCGATGATGGTGATGGGGAAGAAGGCCCCCAGGTGCCATCCGACGGCGAAGCCGAGGGCGTTGGCTTCGGGCACCGCGTAAAGGTCCGACAGGGCGAGCTTCGCCGCGGCGTGGAAGGTACCGACGAAACCCGGTGTGGGAATGGTCGAGGCGATGGCGACCGTCCCGTTGGTGAAGAGGGCCGCGTCGAAGGCGAGGTGAATGTCGAAGGCCAGGAATCCGATCCAGAACGAGAGCGACTGGAGGGTCCACACGCCCAGGCTCCAGCCGAGGGCAGGCAGCATGAGCCGCCATCCGCGCAGCGACGCCAGTCCTTCCACGAAGCTCCTCAGAAGCCTGACGAACGGGTCCGCCCACCGGGCCGGAAGGAGCGTGCGCGCGAACCACGCGGCGGTACGCATGGCCGGCCCGGGCGCGCCCAGCAGGAAGGCGGAGCCCACGACCACGAGGCCCAGGAATACGGAGACCACCCGGATGCCGGTGACGATTTCCGGGGGTAGGTCGCCAGCGGGAAATCCGGGGCTGACGAGCGCCAGCAGCAGCAGCAGCAGGATCGCGATTCCGTCCAGAAACCGCTCGACGACCAGCGTCGCGAAGGCTGTCGCGGCGTGCACCGGCTCGCGGCGGCTGTAGGCGTAGGCCCGTGCGAACTCGCCCACGCGCGGCAGGAGGTTGTTGGCCATGAACCCGATACACACCGCCTCGAAGCGGGACCGGAAGGGGGCGGCGGGCTGGGCGGGCGCAAGCAGGTAGCGCCACCGGATCGCCCTTACCGGGAACGTCGCTGTGCTCAGCGCGACCGCCAGCAGGAGGAGCCCTAAGTTCGCGCCGCGGATGTGGCTCCAACCCTTCGCCGGGTCCTCGTCCCGGAAGAGCCACCAGAGGAGGGCCAGGGCGATCCCCAGTCCGAGCAGCGTGATCCAGCGGCCTCGCATGCATTCTTCTCCAGATTAGCTTAGCTAAGTCTAGCCAGGGCTTGGTCAGTATCCGATGGGGTGAACCCACTCGCCGGGACGCGCCACGCGGGAGGGGGCCGCATCCACGATCGTCCGCATGTCGCGCACCGCCCGCTCCAGCCCCGTGAAGATGG
>JAPOOQ010000595.1 GCA_026713345.1 Gemmatimonadota bacterium
GACCCAGCCCCCCCGCCCCCCCCCACCGCACCCACCGCCGCCGCCTCCACCGCGCACCCCAGCGCGTCGGCGATCCCACGCGCGGCCGACACCACCTCCCGCGACACGCCCATCAGCGTCCCGTCCCTGATCTCCGCGACTGCGAGCACGTCCGCCATCAGAGAACCTTCGCCTCCTCCCGCAGCAGCCTCACCAGCTCGGGAACCGCATCCGGCCCCTCGCCGACGATCCGCCCCTCCGGTCGCACGGGCGGCAGGTCCAGCCGCTCCACCACCAGGGCAGCCTCGATAGCGGGCGCTTCCTTTTCCACGAGCGGCTTGCGCTTCGCCATCATGATGCCCCGCAGCGACGCGTACCTGGGCTCGTAGCGCCCCTTGGTGACGGTCGCGACCGCAGGCAGGTCCAGCTCGACCACCTCCTGTCCGCCCTCCACCGCACGGCGGCAGGTCGCGATCCCTCCGTCCACGTCGATCGCCGCGACCGATGTCGCGCAGGGCCGCCCCAGCAACTCCGCCACCATCGGGCCCACCTGCTGCTGGTCGTCGTCCACCGCCTTGACGCCGAAGAGCACGAGGTCCGCGTCTCCGGCATCCAGCTCGCCGGCGAGCACCCGGGCTGTCGCCCACCCGTCCATGCCGGGCTCCCCCTTCAGGAGCACCGCCCGGTGAGCGCCCAGCGCGAGCCCCGCCCGCAGCGATTCCTTCGTGGCCTCGGGTCCGAAGCTGAGGAGCGTGACCTGGCCGTCCCCCGCGCCCTCCACGAGCTGCAGCGCCGCCTCCACCGCGAATTCGTCGTAGGGGCTCAGCACGTACTTCACCCCGTCGCGCTCGATGTCGGCGCCATCCTGCGAGATCCGGATCCGGGTCTCGGTGTCGGGCACGCGCTTAACGCACACGGTGATGTTCAAGGAGCGCCTCGTGTCAAGAGAACGTTACGAAATGTAATGTTTTCCATACATGTGGCAGCGGGTGGGCGGCTACAGGAACGCGCCGGCCACCGCGAAACAGACGGTCGCGACCGCGCCGCCAGCCAGAGCGTAAGGCAACTGCGTGCGCACATGGTCGACGTGGTCGGTGGCGGCGGCCATCGACGAAATGATGGTCGTGTCGCTGATCGGGGAGCAGTGGTCGCCGAAAATGCCACCCGAAAGCGCCGCCGCCAGGAAGGGGGCCAGGTCAAGGTCGAGGGCGGCGGCGGCCGGCACCACGATGGGGATCATGATGGCGAAGGTCCCCCAGCTCGATCCGATCGAGAAGGCGATCACCGACGACACCACAAACACCAGCGGGAGGAAGATCGCCGGCGACAACACACCGTGCGCCACCGCGGCCACGTAGTCTCCCGTGCCCAGCTCCCGGGTGACGCCTCCGAGCGCCAGCGCCAGGAGCAGGATGAGCGCCAGCGGAACCAGGCCGCCAGCCCCGCGGAGCGCGATGCGTGTGAGCTCGTCCACCTTGTAGGCCTTCTGGACGAGCATCATGATCCAGGCGGCCCCCAGTCCGGCGAGCGACGCGCACAACACCGCCATCGAGCCGTTCCCGAATGGGCTCGATTCGGAGCGCGTCAACCAGAGCACTACGGGCATCATCGCGACCAGCACCACGATCGGGATGATCATGTTGGAGGCCCTGGCCGGGATCGGCGGCTCCCCGGTCTGTTCCAGTACGCCTTCGTCCATCATCGGGGTCGAGTCGGGCCAGAGCACTTCGCCCTTCGCCGCCCGCTCCTCCGCCTTTCTCATGGGTCCCCAGTCCAGCCTGAAGAGGATGACCGCGAGGGCCAGCAGAACCGCGGCGAAAGAATAGAAGTTGAAGACGATCGAGCGGATGAAGACGCCGAGCGTCTCTCCCTCGGGAACACCCGCTTCGGCCAGCAGCCGAAGGTTGGTGGCGCCCCAGGCGTTCAGCGGAATCAGGATGCAGATGGGCGCGCTGGTCGAATCGATCAGATACGCCAGCTTCTCGCGCGAATTGCGATAGCGGTCGAAGAGCGGGCGCGAGACCGACCCGGCGACCAGGACCGTCAGGTTGGACTCGATGAAGATGATCACACCGATCACCCAGGCCAGCATTTGGGCGCGGCGGCCACCGGTCACCCAGCGCCGGCGCTCCAGCGCAGCCACGAACCCCGCCACGCCCCCCGAAGCGCTGATGGTGGCGATCAGGGCCCCCATGACCAGGGTGAACATGATGACCATCGCGTTGCCGGTGTCGCCAAGCACCTCGGCGGTGGACTCCACCGTCCTCATCAGGCCTGCCCCGAAGTGCCAGCCGTTCAGGATGGTCCAGCCCAGCCAGAGACCACCCGCGAGCGACAGGTAGACCTGCCGGGTGGCGATCGCCAGCCCGATCGCGAGGAGCGGCGGCAGGAGGGAGATCCAGGTGGGGTCGTTCATGACTATCTAACCTACCACCTTGGCGCCTTCACCGCCGGGTGTCCCCTGACGAAGAACCTCAAGGGCCAGTCCCCGGCGCGGGAAACGCCGATCCGCCCCGAACTCCCCGTCTTCGACTCCTCCATCGGGGCGCCGGGGAGCAGCCGCACCGGCGGCAGCGCGAGGTCGTGGTAGTTGTGCCGCATGGTGATCCCCAGCGCCTGGGCCAGCCGTCCCGGGCCGCTGCACAGGTCGGTGGTGCGCCCCCGGCGCCGTGCCATGATCTCCTGTCCCGCAACGGGGTCGAGGGCACGCACGAGAACGGCGGCGGGATCGTCTTCCTCCCCCGTCACCACGTTGACGCAGTGGTGGATGCCGTAGGAGACGTACACGTAGAGGGTTCCGCGCGCCGCAAACATGGCGTCGTTGCGCGGCGCGCGTCCCTTCGATTCGTGGGCATGGCTCGCGGGGTCGCCGAGTCCCAGGTATGCCTCCGTCTCGACGATGACGCCGCTCGTCTCGAGGCCGCCCACAGTGGACAGGATCGTCGATCCGAGCAGACGGCGCGCCACCTCGGCCGTCTCGCCCGCCAGAAACTCCCAGTCGCTTTGCAACTCCGCCGGGCCTGGCGGATCAGCGCCCGGCGCCGCCGGAATCCCGCTTGCGGCGTCCCCACGGGAGCAGGCCGCGCAGGCCCGTGCGCCCTGAACCTTCAGAGGCTCCCACCGGCTCCGGCTCGTTGGCGTCCGGGGCGGAATCGCCGTGGCCGGCTCCGCTCCCCCCGGTCTCGTCCTCGAGCCCGAGGCGGGACTGCCCGGTCCGGGCATCGTCCGCGCGTCGGGACCCCCTCCCGCGCCCTCCCCTGTCACCCGCGCCGCGCGCATCCTGCTGCGCTCCTGGGGTCACCGAGCGCGACGGGCCGCGCCCACCGGCCGCCCCGGCCTGGGGCGCCGCCTTCGCGACCGCCTTGCTCCGGCGCTTGTAGTCCTTCTCCCACTCGGCCAGCACCGCGCCCGCCCGGGCCCGCGAAAGCGCCTTGCCCACGCGCTCGGGCGTATGCTGAAGCACCTTGAAGACATCGGCGCCGAAGTTCTCCACGAGGCGTTCGGCGGTCTTCACCCCCACGCCCTTGTACCGGTTCGCCAGGTAGCTCCGAATGGCCGGCTCGGCAATCGGCAGACCCAGCGCCTTGGGGTCGAAGGCACCGGGTTGAGTTTCCGGCGCCCGCCGGGCAAGCCGCACCTCGAAGCTCCCGCTCCCGGCCCGCCCGAGAGCGACGGCCCCCTTGCTCTCGGCGAACTGCAGGAACTTGCTGAACTTGCTGAAGCCGAAGTCGCTTTCGTCGAAGGCCTTGTCGATCGCGAGCATCTTGCGCTTCACATCGGAATCGCGCACCGAAGCTCCATCCTTGCCGGCCAGCTCGCGCACCGCCCGGCCCAGCAGCTCCACCGCGGGCCCCGGATCCCGGCGCGGCTCCGGCTCTCGAGCGGCCGGCGCGCCCCCACCCTGGTTCCGTGCCTCCGCGCTGCGCCCGCCAGGGGCGCTCCGGCTCCGCTCCGCCCGGCCCCGCCCCACCGTCTTGCGGCGCTCCTTCACGCGCTGCGTCTGCCCGTTCCCGGCAGCTTCCGGCCTGCGCTTGCCACGCGGCACGGACTCGGCCGAGCCATCCGGCGGAGCGATCACGTACTGTCCGTTCGCTCCCCGCTGGATCTCGACGATCCCCTTGTTGGCGGCCGCCACCAGGAACTTGGAGAAGCTCTTGAAGCCGAGGCTGCGCTCGTCGAACCCCGGTGACAGCTCCATCATCACCTGCTTGAGCCGGTCCGACCGCATCACGTCCCCGCGCGCCACCATCTTCCCGACCGCCTCCTCCACGCACTGCCACGCATCGGGCTCGCCGGCATCCTTGTCGGTCGCCTTGTGCAGTCCCGTGAGCGACGTATACGAGTAGTATTCATCGCAGTTCTGGACCAGGATGTCCGAGCTGGATTCCTGGATCCCGATCCCGACCACGTACTTGCCGTACTCCTTGAGCTTGAGGACCAGACTGGAGAAGTCGGAGTCCCCGGTGAGCAGGATGAAGGTGCCGATCTCCGGGCGGATGAAGACGAGTTCCATCCCGTCGATCGCCATGCGGATGTCGGTGGCGTTCTTCTTGGAACTGCCGTAGGCCGGGGCGAAGATCAGGTCGATCGAGGCCTCGGATAGGGGGACGATGTACTGGGGATAGCGGCGCCAGTCGGCGTAGGCCCTCTGGACCGTCACCTTACCCTTGATGATGTCCGAGTCGAGCAGGCGCTTGAGCTCCTTGGCAAGATCGCTCCGCATGCCCATGGTGACATTGTCGAAGTCGATGAGGAGGGCCGCGTTGGGAGCCTCGGGGGGCGCGGGCCTTCCAGGGTCGGCGTGGGGCACCTTCATGTAGGGATTGACCATTCTTCAGTCTTGCAGCTCTTCTTCACGTTCCCCCGGCACCGGTCGCGGTCGTTCCGCGGAAACCCGGCGGGCGAGCTCGTGACGCCACACCTTGCCGGTTCCGGTCAACGGGAGATCCTCCATGAAGGTAACAAGATCGGGGACCTTGTACTCCGCAAGCGCGAGCGCGCACCAGCTTCGGAGCTCTCTTTCGTTGACTACGCCACCCTCCACCCGGACGACGCAGGCGCATATTGCTTCGCCCAGGATATCGTCCGAAATGCCCACGACGGCGCCCCGTTCGACCGCGGGATGGGCCAGCAGCCGGTCCTCGACCTCGCGGGCGTGCACGTTCGATCCTCCGCGGATCATCACGTCCTCGCGGCGGCCCACGATATGGAGAAACCCGTCCTCGTCGACCATGCCGATGTCGCCGGTCCGCAGGTAGCCCTCCGCGTCGGTCACCGCCTCGGTCTCGCGGGGCTGGCGGTAGTACCCGCGCATCACCCCCGGGCCCCGTACCCTGATCTCGCCGACGCTTTCCGTGGGAAGGTTCTCGCCGTCTTCCTCCGTGACGCGCAGGTGCGTACCGGCGACCGCGCGGCCCACGGTCAGGGTGCGCTTGTCCGAGGGATCGTCCAGGCGTCCGATCGCCAGCGTCGACGAAGCTTCGGTGAGCGAGTAGGCGATCAGGAGCGGGACCCCGAATGTGCGTTCGATGCCCCGCGCCAGGTCGTCCCGCACCGGTGCGCCCGAGGCCAGGCAGAGGCGCAGGGTCCCCGGCGGGCCTTCCCGTTCCCGAATGTGGTGCAGCTCCTTCGCGAAGAGCGTGGGGACTCCGCAGTGGACGGTTGCGCCGTGCCGCTCCGCCAGCTCCAGCGTCTGCCGCGCGTCCAGGCCGTCGTGAAGCACCAGGGTTGCGCCGCCGAGCAGAGTGCCCAGCAGGCCGGGACCGAGGCCGAAGACGTGGAACAGGGCGCTGATTCCCACCACCACGTCGCCGGGTGCGAGCCGGGCCGCCGCGGCGGTCTCGCGTGCCGCGTGGATCAGTCCTCGGTGCGTGAGCTCAACCCCCTTCGGTTTGCCGGTGGTCCCGGAGGTGTAGACGATGGCGAAGGGGTCTTCGGGATTCGCCACATGGGTGCGGAAGTCGCGGCCCATCCCGGCCGAGAGGAGGTCCTCCCACTGGAAGACGCGGTCGTCGTACCAGAGGTCCTCCTCGCCCACGGTGACCAGGTGGTTCAGCTCGGGCA
>JAPOOQ010000596.1 GCA_026713345.1 Gemmatimonadota bacterium
CGACGCCGGGCGGATGTGGTTGTACATCAACCGGCCCGCACCCGACTGGCGGGACCACCTGGAGAGGACGGAGCCCCACCCGGAATGGCCGGCAGGGGGATACCGGTACGGGCCCGGTGCGTCGGAGTCGGTGATCGAAGTCGTGGACATCGAGTCGGGGCGAGTGCTGGTGTCGCAGATGGTGGACATGCCCCCGGCGCCACGGACGCGATTCTTCGCCCCCGGCTGGCTGGCCGTCTACGACGAGGAACGGATCGTGCCGAAGTACCGGATGTACCGCGTGGGGCTGGCGGGGTTGGACTAGACTGACACCTCCTCCTTGACGGCAGGCCTCCCGGGGTCCCACCATGGCAGTCCAGGGGTGCCCGAACGGGGCGCACAAGGGTCCGAAGCCGCAAGGAGCCGTCATGAGCAAGCGCATCGTTTCCCGTATCTGGACGCCGGTGTTGTTGGCCGGCCTGCCGTGGGCCGCGGGCTGCGCGGAGCCGGTCGAAGTCGATCCCGCGACAGGGGCCGGCCTCCCCAACCCGAACGCCGAGGTGATGGCCGACTGGGTCGATCTCCCCGACGGGCGCGAATGGGGTTCCACCGCGGGCGTCGACATCGACCCGATCGACGGTCACATCTGGGCGTACGACCGCTGCGGCGGCGTGGGGCTTGCGGGCGGATGCGCCGAAAACCTGGTCGACCCGGTCTTCAAGTTCCACCGCGAGACCGGCGAGATCCTGGCCAGCTTCGGCGCGGGGCTTTTCGTTCTTCCCCACGGCATCCATGTCGACGCGGACGGCAACGTCTGGGTCACCGATTCGCAGGGGACGGAGGACAAGGGACACCAGGTCATCAAGTTCAGTCCCGAGGGCGAGGTGCTGATGGCGCTGGGGCAGCCGGGGGTGCGGGGCAGCGACCCCGGACTGTTCAACGAGCCCTGCGACGTGATCACCGCGCCGAACGGCGACATCTTCGTTTCGGATGGACACAGCGGCCAGAACGCCAATCCGCCCGAGGGCTCCACCGGCCGCATCATCAAGTTCTCCGCCGAGGGAGAGTACATCATGGAGTGGGGCGTCATCGGCGACGGGCCGGGCGAATTCCGCACGCCGCACGCGCTCGCCTTCGATTCGCAGGGCCGCCTCTTCGTCGCCGACCGCGGCAACCACCGCATCCAGATCTTCGACCAGGACGGCAACCTCCTGGACACGTACCACGCGTTCAGCCGCATCAGCGGTCTCTTCATCGACCGCGACGACAACCTGTATGCGATCGACTCCGAGTCGAACCCGGGCAACCACGAAGGCTGGATGACGGGCATCCGTGTCGGGCACGCATCGGAGGACCGGCTGACCGGGTTCATCCCGCCGCACGCGGTCTCCGAAGAGCGGCCGCACGGGTTCGCGGGTGAAGGCGTGGCGGCGGACTGGGAGGGCAACGTCTACGCGGCCGAGGGGCCGATCTCGCTGCGGGCCGCGGGCGGGGGGCTGACGAAGTACGTGCGGTCGGGGAACTGAGCGCGGGGGCGCAGCGCCACCCGGAGCATGGCTCGCGCCCTTCGGCTCAGTCCGGCCGAATCACCCGGTACCGAACGACGCTCGCGAGATCGAGCGGATCCCTTTCGGTCACCCACACATGCGTCAAGCTGGCCTGTCGGATCTTCGATCGCAGCGGCAGCAGCAGAGAGCCGATCGGGTCTCCCGCCTCGCTGATCACGACCACGGGCGTGCCGCGTTCGGTGGAGCGCAGTTCCACCCAAACCGTCCCGTCGAGACCGAGCGTGACGTCCCTCGGCCCGTAGACCACTGGCGCTCGCTGGCGCGCCGTGGCCCGGAAGCGGCGGGCAAGCCCGCTTTCCGGCACCATATTGGCGATGCCGCGGTCCATTGCCGAATCGGGAATCGGCTCTGCATCGTACGCGTAGGATCGCGCAAATATCGTATCGCCGTTCGGGCGGAGCATCGTCAGGTCGTAGGTCGCGTCAAGGCTCCATTGATCCGCCGTCGCGAACAGGAACCGGCTTGCATCCGATGCGATCTCAATGCGCAGCCGGAAGGCGAAGGGAACCG
The DNA here is from genome assembly GCA_026713345.1 of Gemmatimonadota bacterium. Taxonomy (GTDB): domain Bacteria; phylum Gemmatimonadota; class Gemmatimonadetes; order Longimicrobiales; family Gaopeijiaceae; genus Bin94. The sequence goes on from JAPOOQ010000596.1 coordinate 2,058, forward strand.
GGTTGTTGAGGCCGGATACGGTGACGCTCCAACGCTCATCGTAGTATTGCGGAGGCGAGGCGACAACGCGCGGCATCCCGTCACCCGGCACCCGCAGAGCCACGAGTTCCGATGATTCCTTCAGATTCAGATAGGCAAAGCCGAGCAACGCACCCTCGTCATCGATGGCCTGGGGAGCGAAGCCGAAGAAGGTGCTGTCCGGTCTCTCGGCGCCGAAGTCCGGGCCCCAGAATCGACCCGTCTCCGTGCGGCCCACACTCCCGTCCCGCAGCAGGTAGGTCGTGCGCACCAGTTCCCCGTCAAATACGACCAGCGTGTCCGCAGTCCAAAAAACTGCGCCCAGATGTTGGAATTCGCCGGGGCCCTCTCCGCGCCTGCCGATTGTGGTCAAGAGCGTTCCGGTCGAATCATAGACGCGCAACCGGCGGTCCTGCGGCTCCGGCACCACGATCTCACGCTGCGGCCCGATGATTAGAGGCCCAATCGCGGAAAAGTCCTCAGCGTTCGCATCGAGGCGCAGATCCTCGACGAGTTCCCATTCCGCAGACCCTGATTGGGGGGGATCATCGGCTGTGCCGGTGCAGGCAAGGCAGAGGGTCTGGCCAACGATCAGGGCGAGGGGAAGGATGGGTCGAGGGTCGGTCGTCGATCGCGGTTTGCGGGTCAACCGGTACATGTTATCACCTCCCGTGATCATGATAACACCGCACGGGACGAATCCCAGCGCGAGGGGCTTGCTTGAGATGGACCTGATACGTGGCGGCGTTGCCCTTCGCTGGCCTGCCCCACCCCCGCGCGGTACAATTCCCTCTTCCCCACCCGCAGTCCTCCAACCATCGGCCAGGCCATGTTTGACTATCGTCGCCTCCTGTTCGCCGGCGCCCTCATCACCCTCGCGCTTTCGGCCGCCACCACCCCCCTCGCCGCCCAGGACACCCGCCATTTCGACCTCATTGTGCGCGGCGGGCGCGTCCTGGACGGCACCGGCAATCCCTGGTTCCGCGCCGACATCGGTGTGGTGGACGGGCGCATCGCCGCGCTGGGCGACCTTGCCGGGGCCACCGCCGACCGCGAGATCGACGCGACGGGACGCTACGTGTCGCCCGGGTTCATCGACATCCACTCCCACGCCGACAACAGCGACCCGGAAGGCGGGGGCCGGTCGATCCGCAACGACTCGACCCACCGCAAGACGGCGCCCAACGTCGTGTCGCAGGGGGTGACGACGATCGTGGTGAACCAGGACGGGCGCTCTCCGTGGCCGGTGGCGAACCAGCGCGCGATGCTGGAACGGCAGGGGGTGGGGCCCAACGTGATGATGATGGTGGGCCACGGGACCGTGCGGCGGATGGTCATGGAGGACGACTTCCGGCGGCCCGCGACCCCGGCGGAGACCCGGCAGATGGCGGCGCTGGTGCGGCAGGGGCTGGAGGAAGGCGCGGTGGGGCTGACGGCGGGACTGGAGTACGCGCCCGGCCGCTGGAGCACGACCGACGAGCTGGTGGCGCTGGTCGCCGAGCTGGCCGACTACGACGGCGTGTACATCTCGCACGAGCGCGCCGAGGGGCCGGACCCGATGTGGTACCTGCCCAGCCAGCACGAAGGACGTCCGCCGACGCTCCAGGACGCGGTCATGGAGACGATCGAGATCGGGCGGCAGACCGGCGTGCGGGTCGTGGCGTCGCACATCAAGGCGAAGGGCGTGTCCTACTGGGGTTCGAGCGAGTCGGCGATCGGGCTCATCGAGCGTGCCCGGGAGGAAGGCGTGCGCGTGTGGGCCGACCAGTACCCCTACTCCACGAGCGGAACCGACGGCAACACCGTCCTGGTCCCCCGCTGGGCGCTGGCCGACCCGGAGGCAGAGGACCCACGCGACGCCCGGCCGCCCGCCGACATGCTGGAGATGCGGCTGCGCGACCGGACGACGGCGGACCGGATCCGCATGGACATCCGCCACGAAATCGGGCGCCGCGGGGGTACGGACCGCGTCGTCGTCTTCGACTACCCGAACCCGGACTACGTGGGCATGAACCTGCGCGACATCGCGGCGATGCGGGGCGAGGACCCCGTGGAGACGGCGATCGCGCTGCAGCTGGAGGGGGACCGGGACCGTGCCGGCGGCGGCCGCTTCCGCGGATTCTCGATGTCGGAGGCCGACGTGGAGAACTACGCCGCGCAGCCCTGGGTCGCGACAGCGTCGGACGGCGGGATCGCGTGGCCGGGCGACGGTCCCGTCCATCCCCGCTTCTACGGCACCTTCCCGCGCAAGATCCGCCACTACGCGCTGACCGCCGGGGCGCTTTCGGTCGAGTCGGCGGTGCGCGCGCAGACCTCGCTCCCCGCCCGCATCATGGGCCTCGCCGATCGCGGCGAGATCCGCGAGGGCTACTGGGCCGATCTCGTCGTCTTCGACATGGATACGATCACCGACCGCGCCACCTTCGTGGAGCCGCACCAGCACTCGGAAGGGATCGACCACGTGCTGGTGAACGGAGAGTTCGTGGTACGGGACGGGGTGATCGTGATGGCGGTGCCGGGGAAGGTGCTGGCGGGGAGGCGGGGTGGGCGGCCGCGGGCTTGAGGGGGGGAGGCCCGCCATGAGAGCCGCGGTTCGCGCTGGGTGCGATGATGTTGCTCGGATACCCATTCGGAAGTACTTTGTAATTACAATCCTTCCTCAAAATCCCGAATGAAGCAGTATGCGCACTCGACTGATCAGGATCGGCAACTCACGCGGCATCCGCATACCGAAGGCGCTGGTCGAAGCGGCCAGGCTTGACGTGCCCTTGCGGATGCGGGTGGTGGACGAGGGTCTCTTGCTCGAGCGTGTAGCGGAACCCCGGGCAGGATGGGCCAGGGCAGCCAGGCAGTTGGAGGAACGGGGGGAGGGTGGCCTGCTGGACGATCCCGTCCCAACCGCCTTCGAAGAGTCGGAATGGGAGTGGGAGTAGGCTCTCCCCGCCGAGGGGAGGTCTATCTGGTCTCATTGGATCCGACCCGCGGCTCCGAGATCAGGAAAACGCGGCCATGTGTCGTCGTGTCGCCAGACGAGCTCAACGACCACCTGGGCACCTTTCTCGTCGCTCCAATGACCACCGGGGGTCACCCCTACCCCTTTCGGATCGTTTGCCGATTCGGAGGCAAGGGCGGGTACGTGGTCGCGGACCAGTTGCGGACGGTGGACGAGGTGCGGATGGTGCGCCGTCTCGGGAAACTGGAGACCGGGACGATGGGCGAGGTTCTGGGGGTGCTGCAACGGATGTTTGCGGTTTGAACTGTGTAAGGTTTACACGACATTCTGTAATGTGAGGATTACAGTCCCATTCTGCGGGAGCTCGCGGTACCGCATCCGGGACCGGAGTACGCGGGGCTCCGGAAAGCGTTCCGGGAATGGGTGCTCGGAGCGGCGGAATCGTGGGGAGCCGACAGGCCCGGCTCAAGTTTGGCGCCGGTGCGGCTGAAGCGCTCTCCGGGCTGCTGGAGGGAATCACCGACCCGGAACGCGTCGCCCGGATCGGCGACCTGATCATCGAATGCGAGACGGGGGCGGAACTGCTGGAGCGGGCTCGCGAGGATTAGATGATAGGGGTTACCGACCCTGCGCTCACCAGGCCTACCTGAACAGCCGCCTGTCCCACCACACCGGCCGTTCTTCACCCGGATCCAGGCGCTCAAACTCCGGATGGACACGCGTTGATGACGAGATTGCGTTCCGGGCGAACTACGACCGAAGGCACGACCAGGATGACGCTGCGCTGCTCCGCATACCACAGTTTTCCGAACCGCCGGGCCGATTACATTGAGGCGCGCTGGAACCGGCCTGCCCCGTCATTCTTCCATATCAGATCCCTCCCTGAAGAATCATCCACCACGATGTCGACATCTGAATCGTCGTCGATGTCGTAGAGACGAATCCAATGGAGTACACTTGCCTGGTCATCCCGATTGTCTGCTATCACAGTCGACCCAGTGTCTCTAAATCGCCTCTCCCCAGCATGCTCAACCAGCTGCACGTAGTATCCCGCGTAAAACCGGCCGCTGGTACCATCGCCGGCACGAGTTACCACAATGTCCTTGTCACCGTCCCCATCGGTATCGCCTACATCGATGTCGAGGATGATGCCATATCCTGAGACTTCGGGAAGGACCGTGCGTCTGGATGTACTGTACAGGCCGGTACTGTCTCCCCAGATGACTTGCGTTGCAGCTCCCTCGTCATCGTACTCATGGCCGCCGACGAGGAGGTCCACGTATCCGTCGCTATCGACGTCGACCAGCTCCGCCGCGGTCAGGAACTGGTGGAGTCCTTCGACTCGGGCACCAGCACGAAAGGAACCACTTCCATCATTCAACAGAAAGGACGGTCGATCAGTCACAAACACGTCCAGGTCTCCGTCAGCGTCGACATCGGCAGAGGCACCAGCGAAATGGGTGCCCGCGAATGCATGGAGTGGCGGGCCCACTGTGTACGCATCGCCTGATGACAGGATCGCGTACGGAGGCTCGCGAGAACCGCCTCCGTCGCTTATCACAAAGACGTCGGCCCGGCCATCGCCATTGTAGTCTCCTGGCAGAGCCTTGGCTGGGTTATGCGATGTCGGAGGAGCACCATTCATGAATCCAGCCTCCAGCGAGAACTCTCCACGTCCATCATTTACATAGAGCTCCGCCGGAAGCGGGCGGGGAGATTCGCCTCTCGGCGCGTAGAAGATGTCCGTGTCGCCATCGGCGTCGAAATCAGCGTAGGACAACGCTTTTGCCCAACCTGGTCTGCCAGTCCTCACTGCTGAGTGATCGATCCCAAAAGGTGGATTCTGCAGCGAGTGAGAACTTCCTTCATCCACGGCGTCGTTCGGCGGCACAACCCGGAGGGGACCGAGACGGAATTCTCCAGACCCATTGTTCTTCCAGATCAGTTGCCTCGATGCCTCATCGGCAAAGATATCAAGATCCCCATCCTCGTCGATGTCGTGAATGCGTAGCCAGAGAATCCAATCCACTTCCGCATTTTGGTTCCCAGCGATCAACTGTGTTGTCTCGTCGGCGAAACTGCGTGTTGCCGTCTGTTCAAGGATCTGTATGTAGTAGCCAATGTACGTGCCGGGGCCGGTCTCATCGCCTGTGCGGTTGAGCACAACGTCCTTGTCACCATCTCCATCCGTGTCTGCCACGTCGATATCTACGACGATCCCGTGGCCACGAATCGGTGGAAGAACCGAAGCCTTCATGGTACTGAATACACCGCTATTGTCACCCCAGAGTATCTGCGTTGAAAAGCCGTAGAACTCATGTCCAGCCACAAGCAAGTCCACATAGCCGTCCAGATCGACATCCACCAGTTCGGCGGTGTAGATTCCTTGGTTCTCAAGTCCCTCGATTCGAGTCGTGTCCCAGGCAAATACCCCTGCGCCGTCATTCACGAAAAAGAAGGGACCCCTAGTGCTGAAGCTTTCGGTCACGAAAACGTCAAGATCTCCGTCCGCATCGATGTCGGCCGATGCTCCGCCATGATGGAATCCAATGATCCCCTCCAATCCGTCGGCCTTGACATATCCACTGTCCAAAGACAGTACGGCATAAGGTGATGCACCAGGGAACGGAGGATGGTCATATCCATGGTCCAGCACGAAGACATCCGGCTTTCCGTCGCCATTGAAGTCTCCAACGAGTGCCTTGCGGGGATGGATCCCACCGGGAGGGTCATCGCCGAAGAATCCGACATCGAGATCGAAACCGCCCACGCCGTTGTTGATGTATACTTCCGCCGGGACAGCATTGGGTGTCCCGTCCAGGGGAGAGTAGAAGATGTCGATGCGGTTGTCACCGTTGAAATCCGCGTAAGCGATCGCCAATGGGTAGCCATGATGTCGAACGTACAAACCACCGAACTGGAGAGCGTGAGAAGTCCCTTCGTCGACCGTGAGATTCGGCGGAATGTACGGAAGCCTAACGGTCAGACTTGCCCTTCCAGCGAGTGTGCCCAAGGCAGCGGTGATCGTGGCGGCACCGCGGACGCGGGCTTGAACCAGACCCGTGGAATCCACTGTAGCGGCATACTCGTTGTCGGACTCCCACGCGAAGTCGGTCACTTCAACCAGGTTGCCATTGTCGTCCTGCGCCTCGGCCGCCAGACGAAGCGTGTCGCCGACCTCAAGCTCGACCAGGGCCGGGGAGACAACGACGCGGGCCACCTCCTGGCTTACTGCCACTCCGGCGCTGTCGGTCGCAGCACCCGCGGCTGCGTTGATCGAAGCCGTTCCGTTTCCAACCGCCCGCGTCAGTCCAGAGACGGATACCGATGCCACTGAAGGGTCTGTGCTCACCCAGTTCACGGGAGCTCCCGCCATCAAGCTGCCCCTTTGGTCTCGAACCTGCGCGGTGAATCGCACCGTGTCGCCGATCGCCGTAAACACGACCGATGCGGGGGTTACGGAGAGCGTGGTGGGCACTGAAGGGTCGGTGGGGGTGGTCGTCACTGCAGGCGCGTCGTCTCCGCAGGAAGGAATGGCCGCAAAGACGAGAACCACAGGAAGGGCCAGACGGTTGTAGCGACCAAAGATCATGGGTGTTCGTGAAGTCGGCCGGACCGAAGGGACGATGGGTTCTTCCGGTTTCGGACTGTCTGCGTATTCGGCTGTGGTTCCGTTAGTCACTCTGGTTTCTCGCTATGCTGATCTGACGCCCATTCCGCCGCGCCTCGCCTCCGGATCCAGACGGTGCACGGGGCTACCGAGTACAATCTGTCTGCCTTGGCACCGCTGGCCCCCGGCTCAAGAACCGAGTACCTGTGTTCAATATAGTGATCAACAATGATCTGTAGGCGACAAGAAAGGCGGTTTTTTGTGACTTAATGGACATAATTGGACTGCGGGGCGGGGTTTCCGGCCGGGAGATGGCCGCGTGCCGCGACCAAGGGGCGCTGCCCCCTGGACCCCCGTGCAGGAGGTGAAGAGGTAAAGACATAGGAGTCAATTTATGGTCCGGGCGACGCGGAACCCGTTGTCGTAGTTCCGGTTCCCGGCCGAGTCCCAGTCGCGGAACGCCGAACGGAGGATCCACGGCTCGTAGTCCCAGGAGCCGCCGCGCAACACACGATCAGAACAATCGCCCGAACTCCACGCGCTTCCATCCGCCGGAGCCCCCGAATAGCTCTCGTTCCAGCAGTCCTGCGTCCACTCCCAGACATTCCCCAGAACATCGTACAGCCCAAACGCGTTCGGCTCGAACAGGCCCACCGGCGCGGTTTGCTCGTGCCCATCCGAACAGGAAACATCGTCGTCATCCCCATTCGCGTAACGGCACAGTCCCGACTCGCTCTCCCCCCAGTACCACGCCGTCTGAGTTCCGGCCCTCGCCACGTACTCCCACTCCGCCTCGCTCAGCAGTCGGTACTCCTCACCCGTCTCCCGCGACAGCCACCGCACGTACTCCCGCGCATCCTCCCAGCTTACGTTGATCACAGGACGGCCCCCACGGCCCCACCCCTCATCCTCGGGCCGATGCCCCCCGCACCCCACAGCTCGCACACATGCGTCCCACTCCGCGAACGTCACCTCATACACTCCCACAGCAAAAGGCGAACCGATCGTCACACGGTGCCGGGGCCCCTCGGCGTCAAACCGCCCCTCCTCCGACCCCGGCGAACCCATCATGAAGCTGCCCGCAGGCACCACCACCATCTCCGGGCACGCCGCGCAGTCGCTAAAGACAGTGCCCAGCGACATCGCCGCGCCCCCGGCCTCCCGCGCAGCCGCCGCAACCGCCGGGTCCGCCCCCGCCGCGATCAACGCCGCTGTGATGCCCGAGTCCTCCCGCTCCACCGCCCAATCCAGCGTCGTGCGGCCATCCTCGCTCGCCCCGTTCGGATCCGCACCGGCCGACAGGCACGCCTGCACGCTCTCCAGCGTCTCCGTCATGCGCTCCGGCGTGCAGTGCCTCGACCACCGGGGCCGTGATCTACCTCGTTGAGCAGGACCGAGTGTAGCGGGCTTACCATGTTCGCATCCGGTGATCGCGGATCCGCGCCTGCCCCGAGCAAGGCGGTGATCACCGGCAGGAGTAGCGCCCCCTCCCGGTACTGGGCCGCGTAGTGCAGAGGCGTCTTGCCAGATTCCTCGTCTCGGGCGTTGGGGTCCGCCCCCTCGCCAAGCAGCGCTTTAATGACCGATTCGGGCGCCTGCGACGCCGCCAGGTGAAGCGCCGTCGCGCCGCTGACCGTTCGCGCATCTGGGTCCGCCCCAGCAGCCAGCAGCGCCGACACCAATTCCGGGCCGCCAAGCGGCACCGCGAAATGCAGGGGACCCCAACCATACCGGTCCGCCTCGCTCGGGTCAGCACCGTCCGCCAGAAGCCAGTCCACCCCCATCACGTCGCCTTGGAGCGCGGAGAGCTGGAGCGGCGTCAGATGCTCGTCGGCACCCGCGTCCAGCATCCTTGACACCACGCTAGGGTCGGCACGGTACCTCAGCGCCGAGTGCAGCGGCGTGCGGCCATCGTTGCTCTCGGCGAAGGGGTCGGCGCCCCGGTCCAGCAGGACCTTGACGACCCGGTCGTTCCCGCTCTGTGCCGCGGCCCAGTGGAGCGCCGTGTAGCCATCGTTGTCCCTCGCGTTCAGGTCCGCGCCGGCGTCCAGGAGGTGGGTAACCACCATCGGGTTCCTGTTCTCCGAACCCCGGTGCAGTGGTGTGAGCCCGTTGTCGTCCGGTGCGTTGGGATCCGCGCCGGCCTGCAAGAGGAGGCGAACGATGGTCGGGTTGGTGGTGTAATACGCAGCCCGGTGGAGTACCCAGGGGCTCCAGGCTTCCAGCCCACGCTCCTCGATGCAATCCCGAAACCGCTGGATGTCGTCCCAGCCGTCTCTGCTGATGGAGCAGTCCTGCGCCGAGGCGGGGTGGGCCGTCAGGGCGCCCGCCAGCATCACGAGGGCGGCGGACGCACACCCGACCCGGATCCGGCTGCTACGCGCTCGCTCGGACATCGGCCGTCTCATTTCCGGCTTCCCCCGCCATCCTTCGCCGTGCCCTCCGCACCATCATCCACAGGCCGCAACACTGTCATCCCCGCGTAGGAAGTCCCCCCACCCTGGATGGAAGAAGCCGTCATGACCGCCCTGTAGGTGCCCTCTGTCTTCGCCGTGAAGCCCACGATCGGCACATGGTCATCAAGCGTATCGCACTCGACCGGGCCGCCGTCCGGGCCGTAGACGCAGATATCTACGTCGGTTCCATTGGACTCGGCCACGCCCTCGACCGAATACTCTTCGCCGACCTTGGCGGGGATCTCGATCTCTCGCGAGTCCCCTTTGGCGAACTTGGCAATCACCACGCTCCAGCTGTCCGGATGGCGAGTCACTTCGTCCCCATACTCGCCAGCGGTGGCGAACAGCAACTCCACCACCCGGTTCACCGACTCCCTATCGGCCTCGGTCTGAGCCGCGAGGTGAGCCGGTGCCGCCAGGCAGGCCAGCAGCAGGGAGCAGATCTGCAGCATTCGCGCCCGCGCCGCCTCGAAGGCTCCAACCCGGTTCATTCTCTCTGCTCGCTCCATTTCGCCCGTTGCTACCGCAGCGGGCCGCCGCTGATGTCCCGCGCCATGGCTCACCTGCTTGGCACCGCTTGGCAAGGACCTGCTGACGATTTACGATATGAGTACTTTAGCGATATATGTGTGATAGAACCTGAGTCCGATAAAGTCAAGCAAACCCCGACGCGGTGTATATCCGCAACGTGCGTGGGGTGGGTTACCGGATGCCGGCGCCGGCACGGGACAGGTAGTACGCATTGACTTTCCACCCCCCCACCCCAAGACTGTTGCCTTCCCCAAATCGGGCCGGTCATCCGACCCACCCGCCCCCGCCACCCGCGATCACCCCCGATGGGACAGACACTCCTCCAGAAAGTCTGGGACCTCCACACCGTCCGCCGACTCCCGAGCGGACGGACCCAGCTCTTCATCGGTCTGCACCTGATCCATGAGGTGACCACGCCGCAGGCGTTCGACATGCTGCGCCGCCGGGGGATCGGGGTGGCCTTTCCGGAACGGACCCACGGGACGATCGACCACATCGTGCCCACGCTGGACCAGAGCCGGCCCTTCGCGGACGACCTCGCGGAGCAGATGATGAGCGCGCTCGAGCGCAACTGCCGCGAGTTCGGGATTCCGCTCTCCGGGCTCGACAGCGACTGGCAGGGGATCGTCCACATCATCGGGCCGGAGCTGGGGCTGACGCAGCCGGGCATGACGATCGCGTGCGGGGACAGCCATACGTCGACGCACGGCGCATTCGGGGCGGTGGCATTCGGGATCGGGACGTCGCAGGTGCGCGACGTGCTTGCCTCGCAGTGCCTCGCGATCGACCCGCTCAGGGTCCGCCGCATCACCGTGTCGGGCGAGCTGGGACCCGGTGTTTACGCGAAGGACGTGATCCTCGACATCATCGCGCGGCTGGGCGTGCGGGGCGGGGTCGGCTACGCGTACGAATACGGCGGGCCGGCGGTCGAGCGCATGACCATGGACGAGCGCATGACGATGTGCAACATGTCGATCGAGGGGGGCGCACGGATCGGTTACGTCAACCCCGACGAGACGACATTCGCGTACCTGGCCGGGCGGCCGCACGGGCCCGCGGGAGACGACTTCGAACGCGCGAAGGCGTGGTGGCGCTCGATGGCCTCGGACCCGGACGCGGTCTACGACGATGTCGTGGAGATCGACGCGGGGGCGATCGAACCGAGGGTGACCTGGGGCATCAACCCGGGGCAGTCGGTGGGCGTTTCGGAGCGGATTCCCGACCCGGCGGCCGGTCCGAACGGCGGTGCGGCCGATGCGGCGGCGATCAGCGAGGCGATCGAGTTCATGGGTTTCGCGGCGGGCGCGCCCGTTTCCGGGACCGCGGTCGACGTTGCGTTTGTCGGGTCCTGCACGAATGCGCGGCTGTCGGATCTGCGCGAGGCGGCGCGCGTGGCCAGGGGGCGCAAGGTCGCGCCACGGGTGCGGGCGCTGGTCGTGCCGGGGTCGAAGCAGGTGCGCCGGGCGGCCGAGGCCGAGGGGCTGCACGAGGTGTTCCGGGAAGCGGGATTCGAGTGGCGGGGGGCGGGGTGTTCCATGTGTCTGGCGATGAATCCGGACCGGCTGAACGGGCGAGAGGTGTGTGCGTCGTCGTCGAACCGCAACTTCAAGGGCCGGCAGGGGAGCCCGACGGGCCGCACCCTCCTGATGAGCCCCGCGATGGTCGCCGCGGCGGCCGTCAGCGGCGAGGTCACCGACGTGAGGACGCTCCTGTGACCGAGCTCAGACCCGTCGATCGCGTCGAGGGAACCGCTATTCCGCTCCGCGGCAACAACATCGACACGGACCGGATCATCCCCGCCCGCTTCCTGAAGGCGCTGACCTTCGACGGACTCGGCGAACACGTCTTCGAGGACGACCGCGCTTCGATGCCGGGGCACCCGTTCGCCAACCCCGCCTACGCGGGCGCGTCGATCCTGCTCGCCAACGAGAACTTCGGCTCGGGTTCGTCGCGGGAGCACGCGCCGCAGGCGCTTCGCCGCTGGGGCATCGAGGCCTGCATCGGCCAGTCCTTCTCCGAGATCTTTATCGGCAACGCGACCACCATCGGGCTCCCGTGCGCCACGGCGCGGGCGCGGGACATCGAGGCGCTGATGGCGATCACCGAACGCGATCCCGGCACGCGGGTGGCCATGAGCGTCGGGGCGCTTTCCGTCACGGCGGCGGGGCACACCATCGCGCTCGACATCCCCCCACGCTTGCGCGACTCGCTCCTCACGGGGCAATGGGACGCCACGGGTCTGCTGCTCAGCGAGTTCGAGGACGTGCGTCGCGTCGCGTCGCGACTTCCCTACGTGAGAGGCTTCTGACCCGACAGGTCGCCGCCTCTCACGGACCTTTGTCACCCTCCCCTTTTTCCATGCGTTATCCGGAGCGCTCCATGACCACCGACCGACTGACCATCTTCGACACCACGCTTCGCGACGGCGAACAGGCGCCGGGCTTCTCGATGAACACCGACCAGAAGCTCCGACTCGCCCGTCAACTCGCGACGCTGGGAGTCGACGTGATGGAAGTCGGATTTCCGGTCGCATCGGCCGACGACGCGCACGCCGTGAAGCTGATTGCGCGCGAAGTGCGAGGTCCGGTGATCG
>JAPOOQ010000597.1 GCA_026713345.1 Gemmatimonadota bacterium
AGATCAGATCCTGGCGTGCCGAAACAGCGGAATTACCGCCTCGAATGGCGGGAAGCCGGAGGTTGCATCGAGTCTGCTCTGTGCCCGCCGAGGGCGTCGGCGGTGTCCACGGCTTCGGCAGCGGACGAAGGAACGCAGCAGTCTGGAAGCTTGTGTTTCTGAGGGAGCAGCCGCTCGTCGTCTGCCGGACCTCCGTCCCAGTATCTCATGGCAACGAGGTCCAACCGCGTGCAGTGCCCTAGCGTCACCATCAGCTCGACATTCATCCCATCGCCGTCCCCGGACCGGACGGAAATGCGCCGAAGCCTCGACGGAGCAAGTACCCGCACCGAGTTCACCTCCAAGAACTCCACCGAGTCCTCATCCGGCTCGGTGCCCCCTTCCATCCGCTTGATCACCACGCTGTCCATGCCGGCGGGAATCCCGATGGTGACTCGGACGCCCCGCTTCTCGTTCGGGCGGTGCCTCCATAGGTTGGCATCGGCGCGGGTGACGGTGTCGGCCACAAGGACACCTGGATCCTGCGGACCGACCGGTGGCAAGTCCACTGGTGGACGGCACGCGCCCGCCACGATCACAACCACGATTGCCGGCAAGGCGCGAGCTGTAGTCGACATCATGAACCATCCTTTGCCATGCGTTTAAGGTGCCGCCGGACCCACACGGCCGGGAAAAGAAACGCGACTACGAGCACCGAAAGGATCGCATGATCGAGGGTGAGCGATCCCCACAAGTGTGGGTTTCCAGGCGGTGTCGTTGGGTTCCGAAGCGCAACGAGCTCAGGTCCTAGCACCGGCACGTTACAGCTCGTTGCAATCGGGACCAGGAGCAAGAGGACGTAGCAACCGACGGCCCTACGCGAACGGCGTTTCAGCCTGTCAAGCAGAGACACGGGCCGTATGGATTCCGTCCCGATTCTCCGGGTCTTCTCGTTCCAGTAGAGCAGCGACTGCTCCGCCGACTCACCTATCGAGAATTCCCCCCATTGGAGCGCGGACGCCAGGAAGACCATCGCGCCCAAGCCAACGTAGACCAGCGTCCACACATCTTCGCTTACGCCGGACAGGGCAACATTCATGATCGGATCGTCCACGCGGGCCACAAACCCGTGAACCGCAGCCGCCAAAGCCGCAAAGCCGCATGCGACGACTCGCCCGTTCCAGGACAAGGTGAAGAACTCCGCCAACACCCGGCCAAGGCGATTGAACGACGTTGCCAGGTGGTCCCGTTTCTCGTCGCGTTTCTCCCGGAGCCACATGATCAGGCACTTGAGTCCGACGCGGGCGGTACCGTACCGTAGCACGGCAATTCCCTGCAACGAGGATGCCGCCCCGAACCGAAGCTCCCTCGCGTTCCACCGAAGCTGCCTCGCGTTCCACCGAAGCTCCCTGCCGTCCCGCCGAAGCTCCCTTCCGTCCCGCCGGACCGCCTTGGCTGCGGCCCTCAGCGCTTCCGCGACGGTACCCATTGCCTCCGCTGCACTGGCCCGGACCTCCACGTCCTCGCTCTGTTCTTGAACCTTCCGCAAGGAGTTTCGGATTCCGTCCATCCGGTCGCGGGCAGTTTCCCCTTCGGATTGCGCCTTTTCGGCCTCCCGCACGAGTTTCTCGCAATCTGCCACCCTGCCAACGAAATCGCTCTCCCACGCGGCCGCGTTCTTCGCCCATTGCCCGATCGGACTCCGTTCCGTTCGGCCCTCCTTCAGCAATTCGTCCGCCCACGCACGGGAGGCTGCGCCCACAGGCGCGTCCGCCAAAGAGCGAAGCGCTTCGACCGCCTCTTCGTAGAGGCGTTTCGGTCTTGCAATCGCCTCGCCAGTGCCCTTGCTGATCTCCCGCTCCGACCCAAGCCGCCGCAGGAAGAACAGCACAATGCCCAGGGCGAAACGCCAGACAACCGCCAGGGGCCGGTTCCACCAAGCGACCCACCTTGCCCGGCGAGCGATGCCGATCGCCGCGCTGATCGATCCGAGCGGGGCGATGAACGCCCACACAACCGTGCCCACGAGCAGCCCACAAGGCAGGAGCCACCACAACAAGGGGTACAACTCGGCCCACGACACGGGCTGCACGGGCAGCGCGGCCCCGTAGGCCAACGTGTTCGCCGCGCGCAGTACCTCCAGCGTGCGCTCTCCCATCCGACGCGCCTCGTCGGTGCCAACCCGAACGTCGTCCGAGAAGAACATCGCGTGCACATGCACCGGCGGATTCGCGGGCACGATCAAGTCGCACCACGCCCCGCTCTCGCACAGACCGCGGCCGGCCGAGTCCGTGTTGAGCTCGGCGACCCTCACAGGCAGTTGAGTCTCGGGACCGGGAAAGGACACGCGGCCTTCGGTCGATCGGAGCTGTCCCACCATCCAGCCAACATCGGGGGTAGTCACCCGAGGGGATTGCGGGCCGGGCGCGGAAGCTACCCAAGCGGTGCCGACGGGACGGGAGTCGCCCGTCGCAGGAATGTCGCCCATCCCGTCCAGTTGCTCGGCATTGGTGAACGAAAGGACCATGGGCTTCCGCGCGGCACCGTCGCTCGGCTCCCCATTGTCAGCCCGTGCCGGGTCGGCCAGGAAAGCGCGCACCGCCTCCAGAACGGCAGCCACCGGCCGCACCCACGACGAGTCGGACCTCTCCGCTTCGCCCCGCACGGGCAGGCTATACCGCACGGGCACGTAGATGGCGTCCTCCACCGCGGCGTCGCCTTTCCATGCCACCAAGTCGGTGAGCCGGTCCTGGCGAAGCCACTCATCCCGTTGAACCGTCCGCGACATCGAACGGACGCATGCGCTGAATCCCATCGCAACCAACTCTTCCCGCACGCGGTCGCGTGGCCGGGGCACGCCCTGAGCGACGGGGTCGGAACCAGAACTCGAATCTACAGCCGCGCCCGTGACGGAGTCGGGGCCTGCACCGGCGCAAATGCTGTCCGCCAGAGCGAAGTCCGCGACGTTCGCCGACCCGGAAGTAGCGTCGGCAAGGCGGGATACCAGAGAGTCGAACTTCTCGGCCCTAAAGCCGTCTTCCCCCGCCGACCCGATGCACGACGCCACCGCAAGCGACCCGGCCAAGGCGCAGGCGAGCAACCGGAAAGCCCGCGAGACCGCCGAAGCCAGCCGAGAGAGATGGCCAGCCGCACATCCGAAGAAGCGCCGTGTAGTCAGCGCCCAATGGTAGCTCGAGCCTCTAGCGTTGTTAGCCATTGTCCCAGATCCCACTGTCAACAGTTTCTGCGATCCCGGCACGAATCAGATTCGACAGCACGACCTTTCGGCTGGGCCAGTCGAGTCCGTCGTTGATGGCACCGGCGCGTATCGGCTTTCCGGCCAACACTTTCCGGATGGTTCGCTCGGCGGCGCGCGGAAAATCGAGTTCGCGTCCTTCGGAGATCACGACGGTGCGGTCGCCGCGCACGTCGATACGGCTCGCCAGTTCGGGACGAAGCCGAACGCAGTCCCTTCGCGACAACGACTCAGCGGCGGTTGCCTCTTCCAGATAGTTCGAGGCGCGCGCTCGGAAGGCGCTTGCCACCTCATCGAGCCTTGCCGATAGGACCGCCGCCACATCTGCGTCGGAGGCAAGTTCGGCCAAGCGCTCGCCCAGTTGGTTTTTGATCTCGTTGAAGCCGTCCTCCGCGCTGGAGGGGTAGCCAAAGGGCAGGCTGTCGCGCCAACCGGAGCGGCGCAGTGCCGCCTCGGCGAGGCATTGCCCGGCGAATTCGGCCCAAGTGTAGGCGTGCAGGCCCAAGGTGATGTGCAGCGATGTCTCGTCGAGCGACTCGGCCGCGTGCATGATGCCGCGCGGGATGTACATCGTATCTCCGGCCGAGACCGTCACCTCTACTTCGACAGGCCCCGGCAGATGCCGCTCTGGATCGAACTGCTGGCCCGGAAGCGGCCTGTCCGTGCCACCTTCATAGAACCGCCAGCGCTTGGAACCCTCGACCTGCATGACAAACACATCATGCGAGTCCCAGTGGGGCTTGAAGCCCTGCGAGCGCGGCGGTGTCAGGTAGATGTTCGTCTGCGTTCGGACCCCTGCCTGGCGCGACAGGGCCGCGCACAGCCGCTGGAGGGGTGCGTGGCGGTTGTGCAGCGCCGCGAAGATGACGGTCGCGCCGTCAGCGAAGAGCCCGGCGACCCGCATGGGATCGGCTAGATCGCCCCACTGATAATCCGACGGGGCCACCTCGGGATCCGATCGCACGACCCGAATATCCGCGTGGCTTAGCCCGTAGGTTCCGAGCACCGAATCAAGCACCTCGAACGAGAGCAGCTGCGAGAACCGGCGCGGGGAGCCTCCGTGCACGAGCACGGCCCGCCTGCCCAGTATTTCCGTCACGAATGGCAACTCGGTCGACTCGGCGCCCAGGATCCATCCGAGAGCATCGCCGTCCGCAGGGCGCAGGGGTTGCTTCTCTCCGGCTCGATGGTGCGTCACCAGCGTGGTCGAGCGACCGTCCGAACCGGTCTCTAGAGATGATGCGAGTTCGGTCATCGACCAGCCTCCCCGGCGTTCCTAGTCGAAGTCATTATTGGGTACCGGATCACCGTAGCGGACGATCCGGTTCGGCGGATCAAAGGGATCGAAGTCGGTGACCGTCACATTGACATCCCGATCGGCCCTAACCTTGATGTCGCTCGGGACGAGCAGTTCGCACCCGCCGAGAGTAAGCGCAGACGCCGACACCAACAGCCCGATCCCCCGCAGGAATTGCCGTCGCGGCACCTCTCGAACCTTGACATCGGCGGGACTCACCGTGTCTCCGCGTTCTGTCCTGTCTCCCATGTCTGTCTCCTCTGGTTGGCTCTTCCCGAGTCAGGATGCTCGCGATAACGGCAATTGTCGCGAACGAGCGTCAGCGGTGAAGTGGGTACGCTGGGAATCTCCAAACGGTGAAGACCGCTCTTGCCCGGCCATCTTTCCGGAGCCGTCTCGATTGCATGTCCGTCTCTCCTCGCACAGCCCGCTTCAACGCTCGGGCTTCCCTCTCGCACCGGCGGTGCGCCGTGCGTATCACTCTGAATTGTTCAGAGTCGTCACTATTCCGCAGCACCGCGATCCTCCAATTGGGGGATATGGTGCGGACGATCCGACCTATTCCACTTGGTGTTACCGCCATCTCAGTGGCCGAGGGTGGTGGGAAACGGGGTCGCAGTTCTCTCTCCTTGAGCTGCACGTTGGCCACGATGCAGGACAAGTGAGGTGGCGCCGGAGCTGCTTGTGGACGGCAAGGTTGACAGCGTGCAAGTGATGGTCGGCTACCGCGATGTCCTGGCAAGAAGCAGGGCACAATACGACATCGCTTCGACCGGTCCGTCTCTGGTGCTGTGGGGCGGCAAGACTGGGGATGGGAGACCGTTCCTTGAGCCGGTATTCGTCGTCAACGCTCCGCCGCGACTCCCTGAATCGACCGGTCCTTATCACCTCATGGGCAGATCTCCCGACGGGTCCGAACTCTTCTCGCTGTCATTCGACATGCCCGAGACCGCCGACGGTGGCGGGACATCGGCCTTCGCCTTCACTCTCCCGGTTGAACGGCAATGGGCGGACCGGCTGGCGACGGTGACCGTATCCGGGCCGGGGGGTACCTTCACGCTGGACCCGGGAAGCAATCTTCCGATCGCACTTCTGCTCGAATCGGAGCACCGGTCATGTACACGGATTCGTGCGCGACCAGCCCTCCGAAGCGTTCGCGCGCGCCCATGCGGCCGAACTCGGTCCCGGCACGGAACCTCGAGGTCCTGTTCAGCAGAGGTATTTCGGACGCTTCCGCCTGGCGCCGCTGGTAAGCAACTGCGTCAACTGTCCCAGCCGTGGTTTCCGCTTCGGTGTTCACGGTCAATCCACCAACGGTAGGCGTCACGTACTGAATCGGCTGTGGGTCTCGGATCGAAACCGAGTTCGCTACGTGCCTTGGCACTGGATATGCGCCGGTTACTCGTTTTCAGCATCGCCAACGCGTTACGCGTGAATCGCGGACGGCGACCTCGAGAACGGTCCCACGCGACCTGGACGGGCGACCAGGCCTGTGCAACCGTGATCGGGCAGACGAAACGAGGTACCGGAGCGCCCGTCGCATCGTGGCACATCCGCGCCAGCTCCACCATCGAGTGCCACCGCCCCGACAGTATGTAATTCTCGCCGCAACGCCCAAGAATCTCCGCCGCCATCACACCCTTGACCACATCCCGTACATCCACCCAATCGAAGCCTCCCGTGGTCAGTGCAGGGAGGTTGCGCCGGTAAAGGTCAACGAAAACACGGCCAAGTTGGGACGGTTCGGCATCGTACGGACCGATAACGCCCGTCGGGTTCAGAATCACCGCGTCCAGCCCCCGCGCGATGCCGCCCCGCACCTCCGCCTCCGCACCGGCCTTCGCGGCATCGTAAACCGTGACGGGGGTTCCGTGACCGCGTGCCTCATCCAACGCTTCATGGACCGGTCGTTGGTCGTAAGCGTGAATCGACGAAAGGTAGACCAGGCGGCGCACCCGGCACTCCACGGCGGCCTCAACCACGTTCCGGGTGCCTGTCACGTTGGTGTCCCAAACCAGCTTCTCCATTCGCCGGTCAACCGAGACTTCCGCCGCGAGGTGAAACACCACATCAGCGTCCTGGAAGGCAGCCACCATCGAATCCCGATCCAGAACGTCGCCCTCAACCCATTCAACCGGCTCATCGAACCATGGTTGACGCCTGTGCCGGACTCCCCGCACGGATCCGTCCCGATTGACCAACGCACGGGTCAGCACACCACCGATGTAACCCGTCGCCCCCGTAACAACGTTCATATCCACTTGTTCGTGAGAACGTGACGATCATCAGCCTCCTCGCCAGCCTGCCGCAGACAATAGCCGATCCCTCGCTCGGTGCGTATGTAGGTGGGGTTGGCCGCGTCGTCTTCCAACTTGCGCCGGAGTCTCTTCACAACGGCTCGCACGAGTTTCCGATCGGTCGGGCCTCGATCCTGTCCGCCCCATGCCTCACGCAGCAGGGTCTCGTGCGTGACCACCAGCCCCACGTTGACGGACAGCAGGCGAAGGACCTCATACTCAGTGGGCGTGAGCTGCACCGGCTGGCCGGCCAAGGTGACCCGGCGCTGATCGTAGCGGATGGTCAACTCCTCGAACATGAACGGCTCGGGTCCGGACACACGGCGCAACGCGGCTCGGACCCTCGCCGCGAGCTCTGCGGGAGAAAAGGGCTTGACGATGTAGTCGGCCGCGCCCGCATCGAGCGCCTTTACGATCGTCTCTTCCCTGCCATAGGCGGAGATGAAGATCACGGGAAGGCCCGACAACTCGGGAATACGCTCCATCAACGCGATACCGTCGGACCCCGGCAGGAGCAGGTCCAGCAGTACCAACCCCGGCTTGCGCACCCGGATCAGGCCAGCCACTTCCTCCGGATCACCGGTCATGACCGGGTCGTAGCCCGCCTCGATAAGTGCATCCTTGACGTAGCGCAACATGTGCGGATCGTCGTCGACCACGAGGATGCTCGTCCGTTCCCGCCCCGTTCTAGCGCGGCCGGGCGCCGGGGCCTGCGCGAAACTGATGGCTGCGCGCAGCTCCTCAGCTACAGGCAGTGTGAATGTCAGTCGCGTGCCTCGCCCCGCACCCTGGCTCTCCGCCCATATCCGGCCACCGTGTGCCTCAACCAGGCCCTTGCAGATGGCCAAACCCAGGCCGGCCCTCCGGGAGACGCGCTCCGGCCTGCCACCAGCAGCCGGCGCGGAGTACCTGTGGAAGAGGTGCGGCAACCTGTCCGGCGTCACGCCCCGGCCCTTGTCGGTTACCGAGATCGCCACAATTCCGCCGTCGCGCACCGCGTCGATCCGAATGGGGGACGACTCCGGCGAAAACTTCGCAGCGTTCGACATGAGGTTGTCGAGTACCTGGACTATCCGCCCATGGTCGGCCATTACCAGCGGCAGATCTTCCGGCAGGTTGATGCTGAGGTCGTGCGCGTGGGCGCCACTCACGAAGGTTCGCCGTGCCTGGTCCACCAATGCGGCAACCTCTGTCGGCCTGATTGAAACCGAGAGTGTGCCCGTCACGATGCGGCCCTGATCGAGCAGATCGCCAAGCAGGCCGCGCATTCGGTCGGC
Source organism: Gemmatimonadota bacterium (assembly GCA_026713345.1). Classification (GTDB taxonomy): domain Bacteria; phylum Gemmatimonadota; class Gemmatimonadetes; order Longimicrobiales; family Gaopeijiaceae; genus Bin94. The sequence continues at coordinate 8,107 of JAPOOQ010000597.1, forward strand.
CTGCTCATCGATGACCCGGAAGAACTGCAGCATCTCAGCCGGATCCGGGGGCGGCGAAGCGCCCAGCACGGTAGCTGTCGAACCCTTGATCGAGATGAGCGGTGTTCGCAACTCGTGGCTAACGATACCCAGGAACTCGGCGCGCAGCCGCTCGATCTCCTCCAGCGGCGCCAGATCCTGCATGGTTACCACGAATGACTCGACTGAACCGTCGTTGGCCAGAATCGGCGTAGCATTGATCAGGGTAGTCAAGCTCCGGCCATCGGGCACCGAGAGGGTGATCTCCTCGGCGCGGACCGTCTCGGCGCTGCTCAGCCTTTGCCCCAGCGGGAACTTCGCAAGGGAGTACTCGCGCCCGTCGGCGCGTCGAAAAGTGAGTATTTCCAACAGGTCTTCCGTGGAACGTCCGGGGACCTTCAACACCCGGACGATTCGCCGTGCTTCCTGGTTGAACGACACCAACTCACCGGTCTGGCCGGCAAAGACGACGACGCCTACCGGCGAGGTTGCGATCAGCGTTTCCAAGTCGGTTCGCGCTCGCCGTTCATCCCGGTGCGCACGCGCGTTGGCGATCGCGTTCGCCGCCTGAGACGCCAACAGCATGAGCACCTCTTCGTCGTCCCCCGTGAACTGCCGGCCATCCTGCTTGTCGCCGAGAAAGAAGTGTCCGACCAGCAAATCGCCGTGCCGCATCGGCGCCGACTGCAACGTCTTCGTGAACATCAGATCAGACGAGAACCCGAGCGTACGGACATAAGCGGGCAGGTCCGCCAGCCGAAGCGGTGCCGCAAGGCCCAGGAAGTGCTCGAAAAGTCGCGGCCCGTCCGCCCAGTTCTGCAGCTCGTCATGCTCGCCGGGAGTGATACCGGAACTCACGAACTCCTCGATGTTCCCGCCTGCGTCGACGGTGACGATCACGCCGTATCGCGCTCGCGTCAGCGCGCGCGCGCATTCCACGACCTCGTTAAGCACGGTCTCGAGGTCAAGGCTGGCACTGACGCGCATCACAGCGTCGCTCAGTCTGGCAGCACGCGTCCGTAGCGCTTCGATCTCGCGGCGCAATTGGCCAGACGTGCTCATCACCTATTTGCCGTCCCGGAGTGGGGTTGGAGGGTCCGAACGCAAGCCCGCGAAGCTGGCGCCGCTTGAGTCCGACCGCCGGAGGATGCTCATGAGACTACTATAGCGACTGCGGAGCAGGACGCCCAGAGGTTCAACGAGCACGGAATCGGCGTCTTCTTCCGCTTCGCCACCTAACATGATAATATTATCACGCGTGAGATAATAACGTTATGGAATCATGAGAATCATGCTTTATATCGCGATAAATATCCCACGAGGAGAAGGAGCCATGGAGTCCATCCGCCAACAGAGGTCCCTCCTGCGGCTGCTGTCCGTCCCGGCAGTGCCGCTCCTGGTAGGCGCGGCGCTGTTCGCACCCCCTTCCGGCGTCCTGGCTCAGGATGGCTGGTACATGCGCATGGGGCTGGGGTCTGCCCTGGCTCCGGGCATGACCGTCCACGGTTCGGACGACGACTGGTCCACGAAGTGCGACCTGCTCTCCAACCCGGCCCAGGTCGAGACCGACCCGGGCAGCTGCGCTTCCGCTCCGGCGCGCGCCGCATGGTACAGC